>NZ_JBFUMY010000031.1:0-239177 GCF_054049135.1 Kitasatospora sp. P5_F3
GATCTGTCCAGATCCGGCCCCACATTGACTTCTCCGCAGCTCAACTGGCGTACGGTTTCAGCCAACTGACACTAGTTCGAGACCAGCTCGATCGCGGCCAGGTTGCGCTTTCCGCGTCGCAGCACGAGCCAACGGCCGTGCAGCAGGTCCGAGTTGGCCGGTACGACCTCCTCGTCGGCGACCTTCGCGTTGTTCAGGTAGGCGCCGCCCTCCTTGATGGTGCGGCGGGCGCCGGAGCGGCTGGGGGCGAGGCCGGCCTCGACCAGCAGGTCGACCACGGGGAGCAGCTCGGTGACCGTCGCCTTCGGCACCTCGGCCAGGGCGGCGGCCAGGGTGGCCGGTTCCAGGTCGGCCAGGTCGCCCTGGCCGAAGAGGGCCTTCGACGCTGCGACCGCGCGCTCGTACTGGTCGGCGCCGTGCACCAGGGTGGTGAGCTCCTCGGCCAGTGCGCGCTGGCCGAGCCGGGCCTGCGGGCGCTCGGCGGTCTCGCGCTCCAGCTCCTCGATCTCCTCCCGCGAGCGGAAGGAGAAGATGCGCAGGAAGTTCGAGACGTCCCGGTCGTCCGCGTTCAGCCAGAACTGGTAGAAGGCGTACGGGGTGGTCAGCTCCGGGTCCAGCCAGATGGTGCCGGACTCGGTCTTGCCGAACTTGGTGCCGTCCGCCTTGACGATCAGCGGGGTGGCGAGCGAGTGGACCGACTTGCCCTCGGCCTTGCGGATCAGGTCGCCGCCCGCCGTGAGGTTGCCCCACTGGTCGCTGCCGCCGGTCTGCAGGGTGCAGCCGTAGCGGCGGAACAGCTCCAGGTAGTCCATCCCCTGCAGGATCTGGTAGCTGAACTCGGTGTACGAGATACCGGCGTCGGAGTTCAGCCGCCGGGCGACCGCCTCCTTGGCGATCATGTTGTTGACCCGGAAGTACTTGCCCACGTCGCGCAGCAGGCTGATCGCCGACATCCCCGACGTCCAGTCCAGGTTGTTGACCATGCGAGCCGCGTACTCGCCCTCGAAGTCGAGGAACTTGGAGATCTGGCCACGCAGGCGGTCGACCCAGGCGGCCACCGTCTCGGGGTCGTTGAGCACGCGTTCGGCGGTGGGCTTGGGGTCACCGATCAGGCCGGTGGCGCCGCCGACCAGGCCGAGCGGGAGGTTTCCGGCCTGCTGGATCCGGCGCATGGTGAGGATCTGGACCAGGTTGCCGAGGTGCAGGCTGGGCGCCGTCGGGTCGAAGCCGCAATAGAACGTGACCGGGCCGTCCGCGAACGCCTTGCGCAGTGCGTCCTCGTCGGTGGACAGGGCGATCAGCCCTCGCCACCGCAGCTCGTCGACGATGTCCGTCACGGTCACGCTTCTCCTTCGGTCGGGCGCCAGCTCCGCGCTCGGGCCCGTTCCGTCGGGCCCCGCACCTGGACGACTCCAGCGTGCTAGAGCCTACGCGGTCGCGGCCAGCGGGTTTTCGCGGTCCCCGCCCGGCGTACGGAAATTCCGTTGTTCGCAGCTCCGGCGCGGGTCACAGTGGAGTCCCGCCGAGCGGCGGACAGGTACTGGACGGGCGTGCCGTCGGCACGGTCCGCAGGGAGGTGGCCGAGGTGCGCAACACGCTGGTTCTGAACGCGAGCTATGAACCCCTGACAACGGTGTCCCTGAAGCGCGCCGTCGTTCTGGTACTCCAGGACAAGGCCGTGGTCGAGCAGGCCCATCCGCTCGGTGTGGTGCGAGCGACCGGTATCTCGGTACCGGTGCCCCGGGTGATCAGACTCCAGCGCTACGTGCGGGTGCCGTTCCGACAACGGGCCCCGTGGTCGCGGCGCGGTGTACTGGTCCGGGACCAGCACCTGTGTGCGTACTGCGGGCGACGGGCCACCACGGTGGACCACCTCCACCCGAAGTCGCGCGGTGGTGCCGACTCCTGGCTGAACACCGTCGCGGCCTGCGCGGAGGACAACCAGCGCAAGGCCGACCGGACGCCGGAGCAGGCCGGAATGCGACTGCTGCGGAAGCCGTTCGAACCTACGCCGGAGGCGACGCTGATGCTGGCCCTCGGGCTGCACCGCAGTGAGATGAACGAGCTGGCGGCCTGGCTGCCGGCTGCGGCGGTGGCGTAACCGCCGCCCACGAGCTGGTGGGCCGACCCGGTCGGGGGACAGGTCGGCCCACCAGATTTCCTACGTACCGTCAGCTCTTGGCCTGGAAGGCGCCCGCCACGCCGAAGTTGGCCGAGTGCTCGGGCAGTACGACGACCTTGCCGCCGCCGGTGAGCACCCGCCCGGCGGTCAGCAGCGAGCCGGTGCCCTGGGGGTAGCCGCCGCCCGCGGTCGCCCGGCCGTCGGTGACGGCGTAGCGGCTGAGGTGGGCGGGCTGGTCGAGGCGCTCGTCGCCGGCCAGCAGCAGGGCGCCGTTCTCCACGCCGACCGGGACGGTCTTGCCCTTCTCGGCGACCGGGGTCTGCCAGCGCGGCTTACCGGTCGTCAGGTCGTAGGCGACGGCGGACGAGCGGCCGTCGGCTCCGGCCCGGGTGGTCAGCAGGGTCTGGTCCTGGAAGTAGACCGTCGGGACGGCGTCGAAGCTGCCCCGGGTGACGCCGAGCCGGCCGCCTTCGGCGGTGACCGGGATCTCGGCGGCCGGGTCGCCGGTGGCGCCCCAGGCGAAGATCCGGTCGTCGGCGGGCTGCGCCCCCGTGGTGAGCACCACGGCGGGCTCGGCGGAGAGCACGGTGACGGTCTTCGGCTGGTTGTTCAGCCCGCGCCACCAGTGCAGCTTGCCGTCCTCCGCGTTCAGCGCGACCGCCTGGTCGGCGGGCGTGCTGTCGGCGCAGGTGCTGTGCAGCAGTACGGTGTTGCCGCTCGCGCCGCCGCTCAGCGTGCAGAACTTGCCCTGGCCGCCGTACGTCCAGAGGTCCTTGCCGTCGGCGGCGGCCCAGGCGACGGCCTTGTCGTCGCCGACCGCGACCACCTTGTCGTTCAGCACCGCGACATGGGCACCGTAGGTGTCCTTGGCGTCGGAGAGCGGCTTGGTCCAGTTGGCCTTACCGGTCTTGGTGTCGACGGCGGAGACCAGGGTGCAGGCGCTCTTCGGGTCGGCCGAGACCCGGAACAGTGCGGCGCCCAGGCCCGCCGAACTGACGGTGGGTGAGAGTCCGCACGGGACGGCGCCTTCGGCGGGCGGGGCGAGCGTCCAGGTGGGCTTGCCGTCGGCGAGCGCGTAGGCGTGCACGCCGGTGCTGTCGGCGCGGACCACGGCGTCACCCAGCAGCCAGCTGCCGACCAGGGTGTCGTCGGCCCCGGTGGCCGGCGCGGTGGCGGGCTGGGCGGCCCAGGCCTGGGCGTGCGCGACGGTGAAGGTCTTCGGGATCTCGGCCGGGCCGCCGGCCGCACCGCTGTCGGATTCGTCGGCGGTCACCATCACTCCGGCCGTGATCAGCACGGCCAGCGCGGCGACGCCGGCGCCGGAGCGGATCAGCAGGGCGCGCCGGCTCGGCGCGTGCTCCCCGGAGATCACCGACGCGGCGAGGTCCTTCACCCGGTCGGCGGGTGACACCTTGCGGACCCGTTCGGCGACGGCGGCGGGCTCGGCCTCAGCGACCGGCTCGACCACGGGCACCGGTTCGACCGGCGCGGGCTCGAAGGACGGCGGCTCGAAGGACGGCTGCTGCTCGTACACCTGCGGCTGCTGGTAGGCGGGCGGCGCGTACAGCTGCTGCTCGTACCCGGGCTCGGCCTGCTGGTAGTACTGCTCGGGCTCGCGCTGCTGTGGCATCTCGGACTGCCACTGCTGTTGTTGCTGCTCCTGGTACCCGTAGGGCTGCTGCTCCTGGGTCGGGTACCAGCCCTGCTGGTAGTCGTAGCCGACCGGCTCCTGCCCGGCCGTGCCGGAGTGGTCCTGAGCCATACCGTTCCGTCCGTCCGACTGCTTGCTGCCGACGGTCAGCATCTCACGCCGGTCGGACCATCCCGTCCGGATCCGGAGCAATCGGGCATCTCACGGAGGATCAGGCGGTGCGCAGCGTCTGATCGATCCTGGCGGCCATAGTGAGGTCGAGACCGGTCAGCCCGCCCGCGCTGTGGGTGGAGAGGACGAACCGCAGGGTGCGCCAGCGGATGTCGATGTCGGGGTGGTGGTCGAGTTCCTCGGCCGCCTCCGCCACCACCCCCACCACCGCGATCGCGGTCGGGAAGCTGGCGGTCTCGGCGGTCCGGACGATGGCCTCGCCCTCCCGGGTCCAGTCCGGGAGGGCGGCCAGGCCGGCCGTGATCTGATCGTCGGTCAGTCGCGTTCGCTCGCTCATGGGCCCAGCGTACGAGCGGGCGCACGCAGGGCGCTCAGCCGAGCAGCATTCGGGTCACCGCGACCAGGCCGACCGTGACGATCACCCCGCGCAGCGCGGGCGGCGGGAGGCGGCGGCCGACCTTGGCGCCGAGCTGGCCGCCGAGGGTGGAGCCGACCGCGATCAGCAGCACGGCGGTCCAGTCGATCTCCGAGGTGAAGAGGAAGAACACCGCCGCCACCGCGTTGACGATCAGCGCGAGGACGTTCTTGGCACCGTTGATCCGCTGCATGGAGTCCTGCAGCAGCATGCCCATCAGGGCCACCAGCAGGACGCCTTGGGCGGCGCCGAAGTAGCCGCCGTAGATGCCGGTCAGGAAGACCCCGCCGAGCAGCAGCGGGCCGACCTCGGCGGTCGAACCGTCCCGCTTCCGGGCGGCCATCGCCCGGGCCACCCGGGGCTGGATCACCACCAGCACCAGGGCGAGCAGGATCAGCACCGGCACGACGGTGTCGAAGGCCGCGCTCGGCAGCTTGACCAGCAGGTACGCGCCGAGCAGTCCGCCGAGCAGCGAGGCGGTGCCCAGCCGGAGCAACCGGCCGCGCTGGCCGGTGAGTTCGCGGCGGTAGCCGATCGCGCCGCTGAGCGTGCCCGGCACCAGGCCGATGGTGTTGGAGACGTTGGCGGTCACCGGTGGCACGCCGAAGGCGAGCAGCACCGGAAAGGTGATCAGGGTGCCGGATCCGACCACGGTGTTGATGGTCCCGGCGCCGACCCCGGCGAGCAGGACGGCGAGCCCCTCCCAGAGCGTCATGAGTACCCCAGTTTCTGGCCCGGTCCGGTACACGGCACGGGGGCTCGCGTCAGGACGGGGCCGAGCAGTTGTCGCCGCCGATCATGCATCAACAGGGCGGCCCGGGGCCAGAGGGTATGCGAACGGGCCCGCCCCCTGAATGGAGCGGGCCCGTCTGCTGCCGAGGTCTACTCGGGGTCGAGCTTGGGGTACTCGCGGTTGGGCTCCACCCGGGGGCGGGCGGTGCCCTTGTCGGTGTCGACCGGGCGCGGTCCGGCCGGGCGGTCGACCTGGATCGGGGAGCTCGCCGGGGCGCCGGGGGCGCCGCCGCCGGCCATGTTGCCGAACGCGCCGCCGATGCCCTTGAGCGCGTCGCCGATCTCGCTCGGGATGATCCAGAGCTTGTTGGAGTCGCCCTTGGCCAGCTCGGGCAGGGTCTGCAGGTACTGGTAGGCGAGCAGCTTCTGGTCGGCGTCGCCCTCGTGGATCGCCTCGAAGACCGTCCGGATCGCGGCGGCCTCACCGTCGGCGCGGAGCACCGCGGCCTGCGCCTCACCCTCGGCGGTCAGCACTGCTGCCTGCTTGTCACCCTCGGCCCGCAGGATGGCGGCCTGCCGGGCGCCTTCGGCGGTGAGGATGGCGGCGCGCTTGTCGCGGTCGGCGCGCATCTGCTTCTCCATCGAGTCCTGGATGGAGGTCGGCGGCTCGATCGCCTTGAGCTCGACCCGGTTGACCCGGATGCCCCACTTGCCGGTGGCCTCGTCGAGGACGCCGCGCAGCCCCGCGTTGATCACCTCACGGGACGTCAGGGTGGACTCCAGGTCCATCGAGCCGATGATGTTGCGCAGGGTGGTGACGGTGAGCTGCTCGATCGCCTGGATGTAGCTGGCCACCTCGTAGGTGGCGGCCCGGGCGTCGGTGACCTGGTAGTAGATCACCGTGTCGATGTTGACCACCAGGTTGTCCTGGGTGATCACCGGCTGCGGCGGGAACGGGACGACCTGCTCACGCAGGTCGATCCGGTTGCGGACCCGGTCGATGAACGGGACCACGATGTTCAGTCCTGCGTTCAGCGTCCGGGTGTAGCGGCCGAAACGTTCCACGATGGCCGCACTGGCCTGCGGGATCACCTGGATCGTCTTGATCAGTGCGATGAAGGCCACCACGACCAGGACGACCAGCACGATAAGGACGGGTTCCACGCGTTCTCCCCTAGACGACCAGGGCGGTGGCGCCCTGGATTTCGACGACGTCGACCTGCTGACCCGGCTCGTAGACACTGCCGGGGTTGAGCGCCCGGGCCGACCAGATCTCGCCGTTCAGCTTGATCCGCCCTCCCTGCCCGTCGACCTGCTCCTGCACGATGGCGGTGGCGCCGGTCAGCGCGTCGATCCCGGTCCGCAGGCCGGGCCCCTGCTTGAGCTGCCGGTACGCGATCGGGCGGACGAAGACCAGCAGGGCGACCGACACCCCGACGAAGATCAGGAACTGCCCCACCACCCCCACGCCGAGTGCGGCGGCACCGGCGGCCGCGCCGGCCCCGACCGCGAACATGGCGAACTCCGGCATCGCCGTGAGTACCAGCGGTATACCAAGACCGACGGCGGCCAGGAGCCACCAAATCCAGCTGTCCACGAAGTCCATCCTAGGGAGGTGAGGTCTCTCCCGGCGGAAAGTTCCCGCAGGTGGACGGGCGGAAACCGGCCGTACGTACGACCGGCCCCAGTTCAGTCCTGTTCCGGGCTGTTCAGTAGTGGGCTCAGCCGAGCGGCAGACCCTGCGCGGACCAGCGGTCGCCGTGCCGCTCCAGGGTCAGCGGGAGGCCGAAACAGAGCGACAGGTTGCGCGCCGTCAGCTCGGTGTCGATCGGGCCCGCGGTGAGCACCTTGCCCTGACGGATCATCAGTACGTGGGTGAAGCCGGGCGCGATCTCCTCGACGTGGTGGGTCACCATCGCCATCGCCGGGGCGAACTCGTCCTGGGCCAGCGCACCGAGCCGGCGGACCAGGTCCTCCCGGCCGCCGAGGTCGAGACCGGCGGCCGGCTCGTCCAGCAGCAGCAGCTCGGGGTCGGTCATCAGGGCGCGGGCGATCATGGTGCGCTTGCGCTCGCCCTCGGACAGCGTGCCGAACTTGCGGGCCACGAAGTCCGCCATGCCGAGCCGGTCCAGCAGGGCCAGCGCGCGGGACTCGTCGGTGGTCTCGTACCGCTCGTTCCAGGTGGCGGTCATGCCGTACGCGGCGGTCAGCACCGTCTGCAGCACGGTCTGCTCGCTCGGCAGCTTGTCCAGCAGCGAGGCGCTGGCCAGGCCGATCCGCTGGCGGAGCTCGAAGACGTCGACCGCGCCGAGCTTCTCGCCCAGTACGGCGGCCGCGCCGGTGCTCGGGAAGAGATAGGTGGAGGCGACCTGGAGCAGGGTCGTCTTACCGGCGCCGTTCGGGCCCAGGATCACCCAGCGCTCGCCCTCGGAGATCGACCAGGAGACCTGATCGACCAGCGCGCGCCCCTCCCGGACCACGGAAACGTCCACCAGCTCCAGCACGTCGCTCATGCCTACGCCTTCCCCAATGCAGAAAATTCGGCCGCCCGAGGGCCCTTGCGCGCGCGGGTCCTCGGGGTGCGGTCCACTCGTGTCGACAGTCGGCTGCGGGCGGGCAGCCTACCCCGGGGGCCGGGTAAGGCTCGGAGGGGGTGCGCCGCTCACAGCACAGGCCAAACCTACGCCACGCGGATGGCCGTACTTTCCGTAGGCTGGCCGGATGCCAGCTTCAACCACTGACAATCCGTACGAAGAGCCGCGCTCCGGGCGGCTGACCGCGTGGGGCAACGCGCTGCTCGGCGGTTTCACCTCTCCCGACCACGCCGCCGAGGCCCTGGTCGGCGCCGACGAGAGCCACCGGTTCACCGGCCTGCCCGGCGATGCCGACGGCGAACTGCACAGCCCGGCCTGGGCCCTGGGCCGGCTCCGCGCACTCGGCGCCACCGGCCTCCGGCTGGCCCGGCCCGCCCCCGGCCACCCGCTCGGCCTGACCGGCCCCGCCCCCTTCAACGCGGCCGCACTTACCGCCGGTGAGGCGGTGCTCGCGGTCGGCCTCCCGATCGGCTTCGTCCCCGAGGTGGAGGTGTACGGGCCCGAGGGCGACCAGGGCGTCCGGGTGCTCTGGCACTGCTCGACCGTCAACGAGGGCCCGCCCGCTGACGTCCCGTCACTGCACGAGGCGGAGCGCGAACTCGCGGAGGGCCTGCGGGAGACCACCCTGCTGCTCAGCAGGCTGGACGTCGCCGGGGCCGGCCCCGAAGCCGTCCGCGCCCTCACCGAATGGCGCCGCCGCGGCCACACCGAACTGCTCGCCCCCGGCTACCCCCCGCGCGCCGTACGGGTCCTGGAGTCCGCCCGGCAGATCACGGCCCTGCTCTCGATCGCCCTCGGCGGCCACGGCGCAGCGGTCAGCGCCTCCGAGATGGCCGCCCGCCGCGAGATCCTCGCCCCCCTCGGCCGCACCGCCCGACGGGCCACGGCGGCGGCCTACAACGCCCTGGTGGACGAGCCCAGGGGCTAAGCCTGGTTGTTCCGTACGGCCCAGAGGGCGGCCTGGGTGCGGTCGGCCAGGTCGAGTTTCATCAGGACGTTGGACACATGGGTCTTGACGGTCTTTTCGGACAGGTGCAGCGCCCGCGCGATCTCCCGGTTGGAGCGCCCGTCCGCGATGTGCGAGAGCACCTCGCGCTCGCGCTCCGTCAGCGTCCCGCCCCGTCCCTTCGGGGCGCGTGGGGTGTCGTCGGAGAGCAGTGCGGCGGCCAGCTCCGGCTGGAGCAGGACGTGGCCCGCGTGCACCGAGCGGATCGCCCCGGCCAGCGCCTCCGGGTCCACGTCCTTGTAGACGTACCCGGCGGCGCCGGCCCGGAGCGCGGGGACCATGGTCCGGTGTTCGGTGAAGCTGGTGACGATCAGCACCCGGGCCGCACTCCCCCGCTCCTTGAGCAGCTTGAGCGCCTCGATCCCGTCCACCCCCGGCATCTTCAGGTCCATCAGCACCACGTCGGGCCCGAGCGCCTCCGCCTTCTCCACGCCCTCGGCACCGTCCGCGGCCTCGCCGACCACCTCGATGTCGTCCTGGACCTCCAGGAAGGTGCGCAGCCCTCGCCGCACCACCTGGTGGTCGTCCACCAGCAGGACGCGGATCGGTGACGTGGTGTCAGGCACCGGGGACCTCCAGTTCGATGGCGGTCCCCTGGCCGGGGGCCGATTCCAGGGACAGCGTCCCGCCGACCGCGGCCGCGCGGTCCCGCATGGAGACCAGCCCGAGGTGCCGGCCCTCCCGGCGGACGGTCTCCGGGTCGAAGCCGCGTCCGTCGTCGCGCACCCGCAGCCGGGCGCCCCGCCCGGCCGTACCGGTCAGGGTGACCTCGACGAGCTTCGCGCCGGAGTGCCGCAGGGCGTTGTGCAGGGCCTCCTGAGCGATCCTCAGCACCGCGGCCTCCTGCCCGGGCGGCAGCGTCCGGACGCCGTCCGAGCTGAACCGGACCTCCGCCGTGTGGGCGCGGTCGAGCACCTGGGCCTGCGAGGCCAGGGTGGCCACCAGGCCGTCCTCGTCCAGGGCGGCGGGCCGCAGCTCGATCACCACGGTGCGCAGTTCGTCGGCGGCCTCGGCCGCGAGGCGGGCCACCTCGGCGAGTTCGGCCCGGGCCCGGGCCGGGTCGCGGTCGACCAGGGTGGCGGCGGCCTTGGCGGTGAGGCGGAGCGAGAACAGCTTCTGGGCGACCGCGTCGTGCAGGTCGTGGGCGATCCGGGCCCGCTCCCCGGCCAGCGTGAGCTCGCGGCTGCGCTCGTACAGCCGGGCGTTGCCGAGCGCTATCGCGGCGTGCGCGGCGAGGATCCGCAGCAGTTCCTCGTCGTGGGCGGTGAACCCGCCCGCCTTGTTGGCGAGGAAGACGGCGCCGAGGATCTCGGTGCCGTCCACGATCGGCATCCCGAGGAAGTCGCTCATGTCGGGGTGCGCGTCCGGCCAGCCCTCGAAGTCGGGGGCGCGGCGGACGTCGTCCAGCCGGGTCGGGGTGAGCTGGTGCAGCATCGCGGCCAGGACGCCGTGCTGGCGGGGCAGCGGGCCGATCGCCTTCCACTGCTCGTCGGTGACGCCGTCCACCACGAACTGGGCGAAGCCGCCGTGGTCGTCCGGCACCCCGAGGGCGGCGTACTGGGCGCCGAGCAGAGCCCGGGCCTCGGCGGTGATCCGGCGCAGCACCTCGCGGACCTCGAGGTGGCGGCTCATCGCCAGAACGGCGCTGCTGACGGCCTCGATCCCGCTCAGGGAGGGGTCGCAGGGGGACGGTTCGGCTGGCATGCTCCCACGCTACCCGCGGGCCCCTGGCCGGGCATGAGGCGCCGGGTCTAGGACCTGAGGACTAGCCGCGCTGCATCACCTCGGGTTCGTGGCGGCGCTGCAGCCGGTTGACCAGCAGGCCGAGCAGCCCCGCAAAGGCCAGCAGGACAAGCCAGTTGAGGATCAGTGTCCCGACCGAGTGGGTCCACAGCGGGTCGGTGCCCGTTGCCACCGGGGAGATCCCGGCCAGGTCGAGGGTGTTTCCTGCGGCGGCGACGCCCCAGCGGGCCGGCATCAGCCAGGCGAACTGTTCCAGCCCCGGCTCGTCGTAGACCTGGAAGACCGCGCCGGTGAAGACCAGCTGGACGATGGTGAACATCACCAGCAGCGGCATGGTCTTCTCCGCCGTCCGGACCAGGGCCGAGATCACCAGGCCGAACATCATCGAGACGAAGCCGAGCAGGGTCAGGCCGACGGCCATCTCGACCGCCGGGGCGCCGGTGATCAGCAGACCGCGCTCGGGGAGTTCGCGCAGGCCGAAGCCGACGGCGGAGATCAGCCCGCCCTGCAGCACGCTGACCGCGCCGAGCACGGTCACCTTGGACATCAGGTACGCGGAGCGGGACAGGCCGGTGGCCCGTTCCCGTTCGTAGATCGGCCGTTCCTTGATCAGCTCGCGGACCGAGTTGGCCGCCCCGGCCAGGCAGGCGCCGACCGCGAGCACCAGCAGGATCATCCGGGCCCCGGCATTCTGGGCCGGCCCGGCGCAGTCCACCAGCCCGCAGCTGTCCGGGATCAGCGCGCTCACCCCGCCGAGCACCAGCGGCAGCAGCAGCGAGAGGGCCAGGAAGCCCCGGTCGGCGCCGATCACCGCGAGGTAGCGGCGGACCAGGGTCCACAGCTGGGAGCGCCAGCGCTGCGGCTTGGGGGGCTCGGTCCTCGGCCGGTCGACCGGCAGGACCGGCAGCGGGGTGGCGGCCGAGTCGGCGGAGTACTCCAGGTGGTGCGGGGAGCTGCGGTAGCGGCCGGCCCAGTCGTGGTCGGGGTGGTTCTCGAAGGCCTGGAAGACGTCGGCCCAGCTCTGGTAGCCGAAGAAGTACAGCGCCTCGTCCGGCGGCCCGAAGTAGGCCACCGAGCCGCCCGGGGCGAGCACCAGCAGCCGGTCGCAGAGCGCCAGTTCGGCTACCGAGTGGGTCACCACCAGGACGGTGCGGCCGTCGTCGGCGAGCTTGCGCAGGGTCTGCATCACCTCGCGGTCCATGCCCGGGTCCAGGCCCGAGGTGGGCTCGTCCAGGAAGATCAGCGAGGGCTTGGTGAGCAGTTCGAGGGCGACCGAGACCCGCTTCTGCTGGCCGCCGGAGAGGGTGCTGATCCGACTGTCGGCGCGCTGGTCCAGCCGCAGCTCGTACAGCACCTCGTCGATCCGGCGCTCGCGCTCGACCGCCTCGGTGTCGCCGGGGAAGCGCAGCTCGGCGGCGTAGCGCAGCGCCGTACGGACCGTCAGCTCGTGGTGCAGGATCTCGGACTGCGGCACCAGGCCGATCCGGGACCGCAGCTCGGCGAACTGGCGGTAGAGGTCGCGACCGTCGTACAGCACCTGGCCCTGGTCGGCCGGGCGGTAGCCGGTCAGTGCGCGCAGCAGGGTGGACTTGCCGGAGCCGGACGGGCCGACCACGGCCACCAGCGACTTCTCCGGGACGGTGAAGCCGACGTCCCGGAGCAGGGTCCGGTGGCCGCCCCGGTGCGGGACCTGGACGCTCAGGTGCCGGGCCGAGAAGGTGACCGCGCCGTCGTCCACGTACTCCTGGAGCTGACCGCCGATCAGCGCGAAGGAGGACCGGCCGACGGTCAGCCGGTCCTGCTCGCCGACCAGGGCGCGCTGTACCGGCTGGCCGTTCAGGAAGATCCCGTTGTGGCTGCCCAGGTCGACGATCTCCCAACGGCCGTCCGGGAGTTGGCGCAGCTCGGCGTGGTGCCGGGAGATCTGCAGGTCGGCCAGCACCACGTCGTTGTCCAGCGCCCGGCCGATCCGGATGGTCCGGGTGCTCGGCGCGAGGGCACGGATCACGGTGGGCGCGGAGCGGTCGCGCTGCGCCGGGAAGGCGGCGGGCGGAAACCCGGCGGGCTGGGCGGGCGGCGCGGCCGGGGCGGGCGGCGGAAAGGCGGCGGCCGGGAACGGGCTGGGGGTGCTGCGCCCGGTGATCGCGGCGTGCCAGGGCACCGGCGGCAGCACCGGCGTGGTCGGCACCGGCGCGGCCACCGGGGCCCGGACGGTCAGCCGGGGGCCACTGGCGACGCTGCCGAGCCGGATCTCGGTACCGGGGTGCAGCGGCACCTGCCGGGCCCGCACGCCCTGGGCGAAGGTGCCGTTGGTGCTGTCCTGGTCGGTGAGCAGCCAGCCCCCGTCCCGATGGGCCAGGGTGGCATGCCGCCAGGAGACCCGGGCGTCCTCGGACCGGAGGTCCGCCGCCGGGTCGCGGCCGATCAGGTAGCTACGGTCCGGGTCCAGGGCCAGCTGCTGCCCGTCGATCTCCACTACGAGTTGCGGCACTCTCCGCCTGCCCCTGCTGGTACTGACAACTGACGGCCCGCCATCCTTCCAGGTACGGACGCGAAGCACTATCCGCGCGGGTCGGAACGGGTCCAGCCAGTAGTCCAGAGGGCGGACGCCGTTGCGGGGCGGGCCGAACCGCCCGGTAGCGTGGGTGGCACCATGAACGCTGCGCCCTTCCCCCCGCTGCCCCGGTCGTACGACGACGAGCGCACCTTGCTGGTCAAGGTCTTCGGCAAGGACCGCCCCGGTATCACCGCAGGGCTGTTCAGCACGCTCGGTGACTTCGGCGTGGACGTGATCGACATCGAGCAGATGGTCACCCGTGGCCGGATAACGCTGTGCGCCCTGGTGGCCACCCCGGCCGGCGGGCCCGGCGCCGAGGGTGCGCTGCGCTCCACCGTGCACCGCTGGGCGGAGGAGCTGAAGCTCCAGGCCGAGATCATCTCCGGCACCGGTGACAACCGGCCGCGCCGCGAGGGCCGCTCGCACGTCACGGTGCTCGGCCACCCGCTGACCGCCACCGCCGTCGCCGCCCTGACCAGCCGGATCACCGAGGCGGGCGGCAACATCGACCGCGTCTTCCGGCTGGCCAAGTACCCGGTGACCGCCGTCGAACTGGCCGTCTCCGGGGTGGCGACCGAGGAGCTGCGGGTGGTGCTGGCCCTGGAGGCCGCCGCCCAGCAGGTGGACATCGCGGTGGTCCGGGCCGGTCTGGAGCGCCGGGCCAAGCGGCTGGTGGTGATGGACGTCGACTCGACCCTGATCCAGGACGAGGTGATCGAGCTGTTCGCCGCCCACGCGGGCTGTGAGCAGGAGGTCGCCGAGGTGACGGCCGCCGCGATGCGCGGCGAGCTGGACTTCGCCGAGTCGCTGCACGCCCGGGTGGCCCTGCTGGCCGGTCTCGACGCCGCGGTGACCGAGAAGGTCCGCACCGAGGTCCGGTTCACCCCGGGGGCCCGCACCCTGGTCCGTACGCTGCGCCGGCTGGGCTTCCAGGTGGCCATCGTCTCCGGCGGCTTCACCCAGGTCACCGACCATCTGGTCGAGCAGCTCGGGCTGGACTTCGCGGCCGCCAACACCCTCGAGGTGGTGGACGGGAAGTTCACCGGCCGGGTCATCGGCGAGATCGTCGACCGGGCGGGCAAGGCCCGCTGGCTGCAGCGCTTCGCCGAGCAGGCCAAGGTGCCGCTGGAGCAGACCGTGGCGATCGGCGACGGCGCCAACGACCTCGACATGCTGAACGCGGCCGGGCTCGGCGTGGCCTTCAACGCCAAGCCGGTGGTCCGCGAGGCCGCCGACACCGCGGTCAACGTCCCGTTCCTGGACACCGTCCTCTACCTGCTCGGCATCACCCGCGAAGAGGTCGAGGCGGCCGACGAGCTGGACGGCACCCCGACCGACGACGAATAGCCCGGACGGCGGCGGCAGTCTGCCGGGCCACCGCCGCCGTCCGGTCGATCAGTCCTCGTGCGGGGTGTGCAGGGTGTCGAGCCTGGCGACGCCGGGCTCGACGGACTTCCAGGAGCCGGTGAAGCCCAGGACCGCGATCGCGGCGGTCGGGAAGCCGCCGTTCTGGAGCCGGGTCAGCGCCTCCGGGTCGCCCTGGTCACCGGCCAGGATCTGGGTCAGGCCGAGGACGCCGGGGTTGTGGCCGATCAGCACGACGTCCCGGTACTCGTCGGGGGTCTCCTGGAGTACCGCGATGATCTCGCCCGGGCTGGCGTCGTAGACGCGGTCCTCGTAGACCGTCTTGCGCGCGCGCTTGGGCAGCTCGTGCACCGCGAGCTTCCAAGTCTCCCTGGTCCGCAGCGCGGTGGAGCAGAGCACGTAGTCGGGGTTGATGCCCGAGTCGGTCAGCCAGCGTCCGGCGTCCGGAGCCTGCAGGCGGCCGCGGTCGGCCAGCGGCCGCTCGTGGTCGTCCACCTGGTTCGGCCAGTCGGCCTTGGCGTGGCGGAGAACGATGATCCTGCGAAGGGTGTCGGCGCTCATACCCCGAGCTTTCCAGAAAACCGCCCATCGGGCGCGGCGCTCAGCGGCGCTGCCACTCCCAGGGGTGGTCAGGTCAGCCGAAGCCGTTCGCAACAGTGGCGATCACGGAGACCAGCACCACGATGCCGGCGATCACGCCGAGCAGCTGGAGCAGCTTCTTCTGGCCGTCCGGGGGGTTCGGTTCGAGTACGGGCATGGTCAGCAGTCTCGCATCCGTTTACCTCCGGGCCCGCCCCGGGTCAGGCCGAGAGGGTCAGGCTTCGTCCTCGATGTGCCTGGCCTGGCCCGCGCGCAGGCCGACGGCCATCTGCGGGATCAGCAGCAGGGCCAGGAAGCCGAGCGGCAGGTACCACTGCCCGGTGGCCTGGTAGATGGTGCCGACCAGGATCGGGCCGGGGATGGAGATCAGGTAGCCGAGGCTCTGGGCGAAGGCGGAGAGCTGGGCCACCCCGCCCGGGGTCCGGGCCCGCAGGCCGATCATGGTGAGGGCGAGCGGGAAGGCGCACATCGACAGGCCGATCAGGCAGGCCCAGAGCCAGGAGACGCTGCCCGCCGCGAAGGCCAGACCGGTGTAGCCGAGGATGCCGCACAGGGCCAGCACCACCACGAAGAGGCCCTGCTCACCGCGCCGGACGGCCAGGTTGGGCAGGATGAACGAGGCTGGCACGCTGATCACCATCACCAGCGCGAGCAGCACCCCCGAGCTGCCGGCCGAGACCCCGGCGTCCTGGTAGATGGTGGGCAGCCAGCCCATGGTGGCGTACGCGCTGGTGGCCTGCAGGCCGAGGAAGAGGGCCAGCGCCCAGGCCGTCCGGCTGCGCAGGATCGGCAGCTTGGCGGCCGGGGCCGCGGTCGCCGAGACGCCGGAGCGGTCCCGCCGGAGGAACAGCGTGACCAGCCAGATCAGCAGCCCGCCGACCGCGAGCAGGCCCCAACTTCCCAGGCCCTCACGCCAGTTCCCGCCGAGCGCCTTGGTCAGCGGGACGGTGGCGGCGGCCGCGGCGGCGGTGCCGACCGAGAGCGCCATCGAGTACAGGCCGATCATCGGGCCGACCCGGTCCGGGAAGTACCGCTTGATCACCACCGGGATCAGCACGTTGGAGACCGCGACGCCGGCCAGCGCGACGGCGGTCAGCAGCAGGAAGACCCCCGTGCCCCCGGCGAACGAGCGGGCCAGCACGCCGAGCGCGATCGCCCCGATCCCGGCGGTGACCACCACCGTCGGCCCGAACCGGCGGGACAGCGCCGGGGCGGCCAGCCCGAACAGCGCGAAGCAGAGCGAGGGCACCGCGGTGAGCAGCCCGGCCACCGTCCCGCTCATGTGCAGGTCCACCCGGACCTGGTCGAGCAGCGGGCCGAGGCTGGTCACCACCGGGCGCAGGTTGAGCGCCGCCMCCGCGATGGCCAGCGCGAGCAGCCAGCCGAGGTGTCTGCGGGCGGGGTGGACGGTGGGCATCGCGGTGGCGACGGGCAGGTCCGTGGTGGTCTCTGCTGCGGTGGGCATGCGCCCCATCATAGAATGATGGGATGAATTTACGCACCCCGCTATCCTGAACCTGTCCTTCCCAGCTGAACAGGGAGTCCGATGGCACTGTCGACCACTCGCCGTACCCCGCTCTCCGACCAGGTGATCGCCCAGATCCGGACGCAGATCACCTCCGGCGAGTGGCCGGTCGGCTCCCGGATCCCCACCGAGGCGGCCCTGGTCGAACAGCTCGGGGTGGCCCGCAACACCGTCCGGGAGGCCGTCCGGGCGCTGGCCCACAACGGGCTGCTGGACATCCGGCAGGGCTCGGGCACCTACGTGCTGGCCACCAGTGAGCTGGCCGGGGTGATGCACCGCCGGTTCGCCGACGCCGACCAGGACCAGGTCGCCGAGCTGCGCTCGATGCTGGAGACCTCGGCGGCCGGGCTGGCCGCCGCCCGCCGCACCCCGCGCGACCTGGAGCTGCTGGAGACCGCGCTGGCCCGCCGGGAGGCCGCCTGGCACTCCGGTGTGGCCGAGGACTTCGTGCAGGCCGACGCCGCCTTCCACCAGGCCGTGGTGGCGGCCGCGCACAACGACGTGATCGCGGCGGTGTACGCGGACCTCGGCGAGGTGCTGCGGGCGCACCTGCGGCACGACGTCGGCCCCGAGCTGATCGCCGACCGGTACGTCGGGCACGGCGGCATCCTGGACGCCGTACGGGCCAGGGACGCCGCCCGGGCCTCGGTCGAGGCGGGCCGGGCGATCGGCGTCTGCGGCGACTGAACGAGAAAGGGGGTACGGGGCCGAAGCCCCGTACCCCCTCTGCTGACGATGCGTCAGGCGCCGATCGCGTGCAGCCCGCCGTCGACGTGGATGATCTCGCCGGTGGTCTTCGGGAACCAGTCCGACAGCAGCGCGACCACGCCGCGGCCGGTCGGCTCCGGGTCCGTCAGGTCCCACTTGAGCGGCGAGCGGTCCTCCCAGGTGGCGGCCAGGTCGGGGAAGCCCGGGATGGACTTGGCGGCCATCGAGCCGATCGGGCCGGCCGAGATCAGGTTGCAGCGGATGTTGCGCTCACCGAGGTAGCGCGCCAGGTACCGGTTGGTCGACTCCAGGGCGGCCTTGGCCGGGCCCATCCAGTCGTACTGCGGCCAGGCGTACTGCGCGTCGAAGGTCAGGCCGACCACCGAGCCGCCGTCCTGCATCAGCGGGAGCAGCGCCGTGGTGAGCGACTTCAGCGAGAAGGCCGAGACCTGCATCGCGGTCGCCACCGACTCCCACGGGGTGTTCAGGAAGTTACCGCCGAGCGCGTCCTGCGGGGCGAAGCCGATCGAGTGGACGATGCCGTCCAGGGTCGGCAGGTGCTCGCGGACCTGGTCGGCGATGCCGGCCAGCTGCTCCTCGCTGGAGACGTCCAGCTCCAGGGTCTGCACCGGCTTCGGCAGCTTCTTGGCGATCCGCGCGGTCAGGCTCGGCCGCGGGAAGGCGGTGAGGATGATCTCCGCGCCCTGCTCCTGGGCCAGCTTCGCGGTGTGGAAGGCGATGGAGGACTCCATCAGCACACCCGTGATCAGGATGCGCTTGCCCTCGAGAATTCCACTCATGTTCAGTGACCCATGCCCAATCCGCCGTCGACGGGAATGACGGCTCCGGTGATGTATGCGGCCTCGTCGGAGGAGAGGAAGCGCACCGCGGACGCGACCTCGGCGGGCGCGGCGTAACGGCCGAGCGGCACGCCCGAGACGATCTCCTTGCGGCGCTCCTCGCTGAGCACCGCGGTCATGTCGGTGTCCACGAAGCCGGGGGAGACCACGTTGACGGTGATGTTGCGGGAGCCGAGCTCCCGGGCCAGCGAGCGGGCGAAGCCGACCAGGCCGGACTTGGAGGCCGCGTAGTTGGCCTGGCCCGGGGAGCCGGTCAGGCCGACCACCGAGGAGATCAGCACGATGCGGCCCTTCCGGGCCCGCAGCATCTTGGCCGAGGCCCGCTTGACCACCCGGAAGGCACCGGTGAGGTTGGTGTCCAGGACGGAGGTGAAGTCCTCCTCAGTCATCCGGAGCAGCAGGGTGTCCTTGGTGATGCCCGCGTTGGCGACCAGGACCTCGACCGGGCCGTGGGCGGCCTCGATCTCGGTGTAGGCGGCGTCCACCTGCGCGGCGTCGTTGATGTCGCAGCGGACGGCGATGGCCTGGTGCTTGGCCAGCTCCTCGGGCAGCTCGCCGGAGCGGCTGGTGATGGCGACCTTGTCGCCCGCCTCGGCGAAGGCCAGGGCGATCGCGAGGCCGATGCCCCGGTTACCTCCGGTGACGAGAACCGAGCGGCTCACGGACCCACCTCTCTCCGTAGTAGACCTGCGACTGTGGACCTGGCACCTCGAGTGCCGGTCGAGCCGCGTCGGTACGCGGTGCGCGCGTACGCACTGTGACGCTATCGGTCGTTTCCGGCCAGCGACGAATCCGGCTCCCACAGGTACGTCCGGCCCGAACTGTCGCATCCCGACAATGCGTGCACCCACCGAAGTCCGGACGAACCGCCCACCCCGGACGGGAACACCCGCCGCGCCGAAGCCGTTGGCCACGTGGGCCAGGTACCGGCCTCCACGGACCGAGAGCGAAGAAGAGACGGATGAGCGAGCGACGACCCGGCAGCCGCAAGACCCTGCTGGCACTGGCCGCCCTGACCGCAGCGGCCGGCGCCGCCGCATGGGCGTTCCGTGAAGTACCCGCCTCTTTCGGCCGTCGGCCGGACGCGGCCGACCCCCGGGTGCGCAACTCCCCGCAGTTCCGGGACGGAGTCTTCCACAACGCCCCGTCCGAGCTGGCCAGGCCCACTCCGGAGACGCCGGTCAACCGCGACACCCTGCGCCGGATGCTGTTCGAACGGCACGGCAAGCCGAGCGGTCCGGTGCCGCTGGCCCAGTTCGACGGCGGTGCGCACCGCCCGGCCGCCGAGGGGGTGGAGATCACCTGGTTCGGCCACGCCTCCGCGCTGGTCGAGGTGGAGGGCAGCCGGGTGCTGCTCGACCCGATCTGGAGCGACCGCTGCTCACCGTCCGGGCACATCGGCCCGAAGCGGCTGCACCCGGTGCCGGTCGAGCTGGAGGAGCTGCCGCCGGTGGACGCGGTGCTGATCTCGCACGACCACTACGACCACCTGGACATGGCCACCGTCCAGCGGCTGACGGCGGCTCAGTCCGCCCCGTTCGCGGTGCCGCTGGGCATCGGCGGCCACCTGCGCCGCTGGGGCGTCCCGGAGCACCGGATCATCGAGCTGGACTGGGACGAGACCTGCACGCTCGGCGACCTGACCCTGACGCTGACCTCGGCGCACCACTTCTCCGGGCGGGGCACCACCCGCAACACCACGCTCTGGGGCTCCTGGGTGATCGCCGGGCCGAGCCGCAAGGTCTACTACACCGGCGACTCGGGCTACTTCGAGGGCTACCGGCGGATCGGCGAGCAGCACGGCCCGTTCGACGCCGCGCTGGTCCAGATCGGCGCGTACGACCAGGCCTGGGCCGACATCCACATGACTCCGGAGGACGCCGTCCGGGCCCATCTGGAGCTGCGGGCCGAGCTGCTGGTGCCGGTGCACTGGTGCACCTTCGACCTGGGCCTGCACCCGTGGGCCGAGCCGATCGAGCGGCTGCTCGCGGAGGCCAAGCAGCAGGCGGTGCCGATCGCGGTGCCCCGGCCGGGCCAGCGGGTGGACGTGGACAACCCGCCGGAGCTGGACGGCTGGTGGGAGTCGGTGGCCTGAACGCCCGCCACCGGTAACGGAACTGTGTAGACCCGCCCCCGGTGGAGCGGCCCGGGGGCGGGCCGGGCCAGGATGTCCGCCATGAACGAGTACGGGGGACCGTCGGGCGGCAGCGGGCCTGGCACCTTGGTGGCCGGCCGCTACCGCCTGCACGAGCGGCTGGGCCGGGGCGGCATGGGCACCGTCTGGCGGGCGACCGACGAGCGGATGCGCCGTCAGGTCGCGGTCAAGGAGCCCACCCTGCCGGAGGGTGTCGACGACCTGCACCGCGCCGAGCTCTGCCGGCGGATGGAGCGGGAGGCCCAGGCCGCCGCCGGGCTGCGGCATCCGGGCATCGTCCGGGTGCACGACATCGAGACGGTCGACGGCCTGCCGTGGCTGGTGATGGAGCTGATCGACGGCGAGAGCCTGGAGAGCCGGCTGGACTCCGGCACCATGAGCGTGGCCGAGGCCGCGTCGATGGGCCGTCAGATCGCCGCCGCGCTGGCCGTGGTGCACGCCGCCGGGGTGGTGCACCGGGACGTCAAACCGGCCAACATCATGCGCACCCCGGCCGGCGAGTACGTGCTCACCGACTTCGGCATCGCGCAGGTCGAGGACGCCGTCGCCCTCACCCGGACCGGCCTGGTGGTCGGCTCGGTCCCCTACCTCTCCCCCGAACGCGCCGCCGGCCTGCGACCCGGCCCGCCCGCCGACCTGTGGGCGCTCGGCCTGGTGCTGTTCGAGGCCGTGGAGGGCGTGCACCCGTACCGCCGGCAGTCCAGCCAGGGCACCCTGGTGGCGATCGTCCAGGACCCGCTGCCCGAGCCCCGCCGGGCCGGTGCGCTGACCAGCGCGCTGACCGCCCTGCTGGCCCGCGACCCCGACCGGCGGCCGACCGCCGCCGCTGCGGAGCGGCTGCTCACCCTCCCGGCGGCGGTGCCGACCCCGACCACGATCGTCGGGCCCGCCCCGACCGTGCGGCTCAGGGCCGTCGCGGTGAAGAACCGGAAGAAGCTGCTGCCGGTCGCCGCCGCCCTGGCCGTTCTGGCGGCGGCGGGCACCACCGCCTGGCTGCTGCTGGACGGGCCGCCCGCGCCGGTCAGCGTGCCGGGCGGCTACCGCGCGCACAGCTACGAACCGCTCGGCCTGGGCATCGCGGTCCCGGAGAGCTTCAGCGCGAGCTACGGGAGCAGGGAGGCGAACTGGGCCAGCCCCGACAGCCGGACCCAGATCCAGGTCAAGGACGAGGGCAAGGCGAGCAGGACCGCCGAGGAGTACGCGCGGGACCGGCTGGAGGTACTGAAGCAGGGTCAGGGCACGCTCTGCGGCGACAAGGTGAAGGTGCCGGACTACTTCCACGTCGAAGTGGTGCACCAGCCGCAGTCGGTGCTGCACGGCGACCTCGACGCCTCCGAGATCCAGTACCGCTACAACACCCGGGCCGAGGACGAGTACCCGTGCCTGAAGCACGACCCGCTCGACGAGGCGACCGAGCAGTACCTGGTCAGGGACGGCCGGGTGCTGCACCTGACGGTCCGGTTCGTGCTGAACAACAAGAAGGAGAACGGCCAGGGCCCGGCCGCCGCCAACCGGACCGTGCTGGAGAACGTCAACCACTCGATCGCCTTCGGCTGAGCGCCTGACGCGCCGTAAATCTGCTGGCCCAACTCCCTTCCGGCAGGACATGATGCGATGCGGGTGCCCCTGCCCGGGGCGCCCGCCGCCGTTCGTCCCCCGACCCAGGGAGCCCGATGCCCCCGACGCCCAGCACAGGCCGTACCCAAGGCCGTGCCGTCGATCCGCTGTTCCTCGCGTACCCGCTGCGCACCCTCGCCGACGCCGCCCTGGGCCGGGCGACACAGTTGGGCGCCGCCCATGCCGACTTCCGGATGGAGCGGGTCCGCAGCGCCGCCTGGCGGCTGCGGGACGCCCGCCCGGCCGGCTCCTCCGACAGCGTCCAGCTGGGCTTCGCGGTCCGGGTGCTGCTGGACGGCGCCTGGGGGTTCGCGGCCGGGGTCGACCTGACCCCGGAGGCGGCCGTCCGGGTCGCCGAGCAGGCCGTCGCGGTGGCCCGGCTGTCCGGCGGGATCAGCCGGGCGGCCGGCGGCACCGACCTGGTCGAGCTGGCCGCGGAGCCGGTGCACGCCGACGCCACCTGGGTCTCCGCGTACGAGATCAACCCGTTCGAGGTGCCGGACGCGGAGAAGACCGCGCTGCTGGCCGAGTGGAGCCACCGGCTGCTGGCCGCCGACGGCGTCTCGCACGTCTCGGCCTCGGTGCTGACGGTGCAGGAGAACAAGTTCTACGCGGACACCGCGGGCACCGTCACCACCCAGCAGCGGGTCCGGCTGCACCCGACGCTGGAAGCCACCTCGGTGGACGAGCGGACGGGCGCCTTCGACTCGATGCGCACGCTGGCCCCGCCGGTCGGGCGTGGCTGGGAGTACCTGCTCGGCACCGGCTGGGACTGGAACGCCGAACTCGCCGAGCTGCCCGGCCTGCTGGCCGAGAAGATGAAGGCCCCGAGCGTCGAGGCGGGCCGCTACGACCTGGTGATCGACCCGTCCAACCTGTGGCTGACCATCCACGAGTCGATCGGCCACGCCACCGAACTGGACCGCGCGCTCGGCTACGAGGCCGCCTACGCGGGCACCTCGTTCGCCACCTTCGACAAGCTCGGCTCGCTGAAGTACGGCTCCGAGCTGATGCACGTCACCGGCGACCGCACCGCCGAGCACGGCCTCTCCACCATCGGCTACGACGACGAGGGGGTGGCCACCCAGAGCTGGGACCTGGTCAGGGACGGCGTCCTGGTCGGCTACCAACTCGACCGGGCGATGGCCAGGTTGAAGGACCTCGGCCGCTCCAACGGCTGCGCCTACGCGGACTCCCCCGGGCACGTCCCGGTGCAGCGGATGGCCAATGTCTCGCTCCAGCCGGCCGCCGACGGGCCGAGCACCGAGGGCCTGTTCGCCCAGGTGGAGAACGGCCTGTACATCGTCGGCGACCGCTCCTGGTCGATCGACATGCAGCGCTACAACTTCCAGTTCACCGGTCAGCGCGCCTACGCCATCAAGAACGGTCAACTGGCCGGTCAGGTCAAGGACTTCGCCTACCAGGCCACCACCACCGACTTCTGGGGCTCGATGAGCGCCGTCGGCGGTCCCGAGACCTATGTGCTCGGCGGTGCCTTCAACTGCGGCAAGGCCCAGCCGGGCCAGGTCGCGGCGGTCAGCCACGGCTGCCCGTCCGCGCTGTTCCGCGAGGTCAACGTGCTCAACACGCAGCAGGAGGCGGGTCACTGATGCCCTACATCCACCCGCACGAGCTGGTCGAGCGCGCGCTCGAACTCTCCCAGGCCGACGGCTGCGTGGTCATCGCCGACGAGGAGTCCACCGCCAACCTGCGCTGGGCCGGCAACGCGCTGACCACCAACGGCGTCACCCGGGGCCGCCGCCTCACCGTGATCGCCACCGTGGACGGCGCCGAGGGCACCGCCTCCGGGGTGGTCGCCCGCGAGGCCGTCACCCTGGACGAGGTGGAGAGCCTGGTCCGGGCCGCCGAGGCCGCCGCCCGCGACGCGGGCCCGGCCGAGGACGCCCAGCCGCTGGTCGAGACCCGGCCCTCCTCCCCAGACTTCACCGCGCCGCCCGCCGAGACCTCGGTCGAGGTCTTCACGAAGTTCGCCCCGGCGCTCGGCGAGGCCTTCGCCCGGGCCCGGCAGGACGGCCAGCTGCTGTACGGCTTCGCCCGGCACGAGCTGACCAGCAGCTACCTGGGCACCTCCACCGGCCTGCGGCTGCGGCACGACCAGCCGACCGGCACGGTCGAGCTGAACGCCAAGACCGAGGACCTGTCCGGCTCCGCCTGGGCCGGCGCCGCCACCCGGGACTTCACCGACGTGGACGTGCGCGAGCTGCACGCCGAGGTCACCAAGCGGCTCGGTTGGGGCCGGAAGAAGATCGACCTCCCGGCCGGCCGGTACGAGACGCTGCTGCCGCCCACCGCGGTCGCCGACCTGATGGTCTATCTGAGCTGGTCCTCCGGCGGCCGGGACGCCACCGAGGGGCGCACGGTCTTCTCCAAGCCGAACGGCAGCACCCGGGTCGGCGAGCGGCTCAGCCCGCTGCCGCTCACCCTGCGCTCCGACCCGGCCCACCCGGGCCTGGAGGCCGCGCCGTTCGTGCTGACCCACGCCTCCGGCGAGGACAGCTCGGCCTTCGACAACGGCCTGCCGCTGACCGCCACCGACTGGATCAAGGACGGTGAGCTGACCAACCTGCTGACCACCCGTCACTCCAGCGGCCTGACCGGCCTGCCGCTCACCCCGCCGATCGACAACCTGGTGCTGGCCGTCGACGACCAGGAGGGCGCGCCCACCCTGGACGAGATGATCGCCCGCACCGAGCGCGGCCTGCTGCTCACCTGCCTCTGGTACATCCGCGAGGTGGACCCGGCGACCCTGCTGCTCACCGGCCTGACCCGGGACGGCGTCTACCTGGTCGAGAACGGCGAGGTGGTCGGCCAGGTGAACAACTTCCGCTTCAACGAGTCCCCGGTGGACCTGCTGAACCGGATCACCGAGGTCGGGAAGACCGAAGCATGCCTGCCCCGCGAGTGGGGCGACTGGTTCACCCGCACCGCGATGCCGCCGGTCCGGGTGGCCGACTTCAACATGAGCTCGGTCAGCCAGGCGTCATGACCATGGACGCGAAGCGGACCGTACGGGTCTCCAAGACGCTCTCCCGGGTGCTCCGGCACGACCCGGCCTCGGTCGGCATCACGCTGGACCAGGCCGGCTGGGTCGCGGTCGACACCCTGCTCGCCGCGCTGGCGAAGCGCGGCACCCGGGTCAGCCGGGCCGAGCTGGACCACGTGGTGGAGACCAACAACAAGCGCCGCTTCGCGTACTCGGAGGACGGCTCGCAGATCCGGGCCAGCCAGGGCCACTCGGTGGCGGTCGACCTCGGTCTGGCTGCCACCGAGCCGCCCCCGGTGCTCTACCACGGCACCACCGGGCGGTACCTGGACGCCATCCACCGCGAGGGCCTGCGGCCGATGAACCGTCAGGACGTCCATCTGTCCGCGGACACCGAGACGGCCGTGCGGGTGGGTTCCCGACACGGCCGTCCGGTGCTGCTGGCGGTCGACGCGGCCGCGATGGCGGCGGCGGGTCACGAGTTCCGGGTCAGCGCCAACGGTGTCTGGCTGACCGACCGGGTGCCGGCGGAGTTCTTGGCGACAGCGACCTAGACGCGCTTGCGTGATCCCCAGACCGGGCTGATCACCACGATCAGCAGCACGGCGGCGCCGAGCTGGAAGGCGTGCCGCCACCAGTCGAACCCCCGGGTGTCGGCGACGCCGAACAGGTGGGCGACCACATTGCCCAGCAGTGCCCCGACCATGCCGAGCACCATGGTCAGCCAGATCGGGATGTCCTGCTTACCGGGAATCACCAGCCGGGCGATGCCGCCCAGAATCAGCCCCTCGATCAGCGCCGAGATGATCGACCACATGTCAGCTCCCGAGAGCGCGGCCCGCCGACCGTCGACGGTGCTGCCCTTCTGGATCACAGTTTTTGCCCCACCCGGCCCGTCCGCACCTCGGGCGGGCCGTTTCGTGCCCCCACCCTCCTCCGGTCGTGTGAACCAGGCGTACGGTGATGAAGCCGTACCGGGTGCTGACGAGGGTGGTAGACGCATGGGCAAGCGGGGCGAGGTCTTCCGGATCACCGGGGCGCGGAGCAGTCTCTCCGAGGATGTCCGGGGGCGCCAGCGGCGCTACGTGATCTCGATGCTGGTGCGCACCCTCTGCGTGCTGCTCGCGGTGGTGCTCTGGGACGTGGAGCGCCACCTCGCGTTCGTCGCGCTCGCGGGCGGGGTGCTGCTCCCCTACTTCGCGGTGCTGGTCGCCAACGCCGGGCGGGAGCGGGCGCCGAGCCTGCCGAGCACCTTCGCCGTGCCCGCCGACACCCCCCTGATGCTCGGCCCGGGCGGCACCGGCGGTGGCGGCGACCGGAGCGAGGCCTGATCCCGCTGCCCGATTTGCCGCTCTATCAAGCGATTTGACCGACAGAAAGCTCAGAACAACCTCAGATTAATCTTGGCAGGGCTAGGCACAGCGGCGGTTCGGCGTGACATACTGCGTACGCGCTCCGCATCCCCCGTCGGAGCGACAGACCGACGCCGGGCGGCTCCCCCCGTGGCTGCCCGGCGTCGTCATGCCCCGCTCCGGGTGGGGGATTTCGGGCGGGTGCGAGACTGGCGGTGAACACTCCCGCCCACGGCTCCAGGACGGCACAGCATGGACACTCCCCCGCTCAGTCTCTTCGGCGGCCCGACCGGCCCCGAGGGCCCGCCGGTCTGCTCGGGCAAGGGGTGCCGCAAGCCCGCCGAGTGGGTGCTGGTGTGGAACAACCCGAAGCTGCACACCCCGGACCGCCGGAAGACCTGGCTGGCCTGCGAGGACCACCGCGAGCACCTGTCCCAGTTCCTGAGCGTGCGGGGCTTCCTCAAGGAGACCGTCGCCTTCGACCAGTTCGAGGGCTGACCGACCGTCAGAGCCGTCAGCCGCCGATCGCCGACATCGGCCGCTCGGGCTGCAGGAACTCCGGGTTGTCGATCCCCGCGCCCGCCTTCTTGCCCCACATCGCGGCCCGCCAGAGCGCACCGATCTCGGCGTCGCTGCCGCCCTCGCGCAGGGCGGTCCGCAGGTCGGTCTCGCCGGTCGCGAACAGGCAGTTGCGGACCTGGCCGTCGGCGGTCAGCCTGGTCCGGTCGCAGGCCCGGCAGAACGGCCTGGTGACCGAGGCGATCACACCCACGCTCGCCGGGCCGCCGTCCACCAGCCAGCGCTCGGCGGGCGCCGCACCCCGGACCGCGGACGGCTCGGGGGTGAGCGTGAAGCGGCTGTGCAGCCGGTCCAGGATCTCCTCGGCGGTGACCATCTGCGAGCGGTCCCAGCCGTGTTGGGCGTCCAGCGGCATCTGCTCGATGAACCGCAGCTGGTAGCCGTGCGCCAGGCACCACTCCAACAGGTCGGCCGCCTCGTGGTCGTTGACCCCGCGCATCAGCACCGCGTTCAGCTTCACCGGGGTCAGCCCGGCGGCCTCGGCGGCGGCCAGGCCGTCCAGTACGTCCTGGTGGCGGCGGCGACGGGTCAGGGTGAAGAAGACCTCGGGGTCCAGGGTGTCCATCGAGACGTTCACCCGGTCCAGCCCGGCCGCCTTCAGCGCGGCGGCGGTCCTGGCCAGGCCGATGCCGTTGCTGGTCAGCGAGAGCTCGGGGCGCGGCGTCAGCTCGGCGCAGGCGGCCACGATCGACACCAGGCCGGGCCGCAGCAGCGGCTCACCGCCGGTGAACCGGACCTCGGTGACGCCCAGGTCGGTGACCGCGATCGAGACCAGCCGGACGATCTCCTCGTCGGTGAGCAGGTCGCTCTTCCCGAGCCACTGGAGGCCCTCCTCGGGCATGCAGTACGTACAGCGCAGGTTGCACTTGTCGGTCAGGGAGACCCGGAGATCGACGGCCTGTCGGCCGAAGGTGTCGAGTAGCACGGTGTCGGCCCCCTTCCCATGGAACGCAGCTGGCCCGGCCACCGAACGCGGTGGGCCGGGCCAGCTTAACTCCGTAGCCCCTCGGGGTCGGAGTGCCATCCGTCCGGTGGGACGTCAGTGCGCGCCGAGGCCGGTCAGCGAGCGGACCTCGAGCTCGGCCGCCTTGACCGGATCGGCCTTCTCCTTGGCCAGCATCGTGCCGATCCAGCCGGCCAGGAAGCCGACCGGGATGGAGACCAGGCCGGGGTTCTCCAGCGGGAACCAGTGGAAGTCGCTGTGCGGGAACAGCGACTTCTCGGTGCCGGAGACCACGGTGGAGAAGAACACCAGGGTGACCGAGCTGATCAGGCCGGCGTAGACCGAGCTGACCGCACCGGCGGTGTTGAAGCGCCTCCAGAACAGCGAGTACAGCAGCGTCGGCAGGTTGGCCGAGGCGGCCACCGCGAAGGCCAGCGCAACCAGCGCGGCGGTGTTGAGCTTGTCGGCGAACAGGCTGAGCACGATGGCGACCGCGCCGATCCCGATCGCGGCCAGCTTGGCCGAGCGGACCTCCTCCTTCTCGCTGGCTTTGCCGCGCCGGATCACGTTGGCGTACAGGTCATGGGCGAACGAGGCCGAGGAGGCCAGCGTCAGCCCGGCGACCACGGCCAGGATGGTGGCGAACGCGACGGCCGAGATGACCGCCAGCAGGATCGCGCCGCCGGTGGTGCCCGCACCGCCGCCGAGGTGCTCGGCCAGCAGCGGGGCGGCGGTGTTGCCCGCCGCGTTGGAGGCCTTGATCACCTTCGGGCCGACCAGCGCGGCGGCACCGAAGCCGAGCGCCAGGGTCATCAGGTAGAAGCCGCCGATGATGCCGATCGCCCACAGCACCGACTTCCGGGCCGCCTTGGCGGTGGGCACGGTGTAGAAGCGGACCAGGATGTGCGGCAGGCCCGCGGTGCCGAGCACCAGGGCCAGGCCCAGGCTGAGGAAGTCCAGCTTGCTGGTCCCGGTGGCGCCGTACTTGAGTCCCGGCTCCAGGAAGGCCGAGCCCTTGGCGGAGGCGTCGGCGGCGGCGCCGAGCAGGGCGGAGACGTTGAAGTCGTACTTGGCCAGCACCAGGACGGTCATCAGTGCGGTGCCCGCGATCAGCAGCACCGCCTTGACGATCTGCACCCAGGTGGTGCCCTTCATGCCGCCGATCGCCACGTAGATCACCATCAGCGCGCCGACCGCGACGATCGTCCAGCGCTTCGCGCTGTCGCCGCTCACCCCGAGCAGCAGCGCGACCAGCGAACCCGCGCCGACCATCTGGGCCAGCAGGTAGAAGATCGACACCACGATGGTCGAGATGCCGGCGGCGGTACGCACCGGGCGCTGGCGCATCCGGAAGGCCAGCACGTCGGCCATCGTGTAGCGGCCGGAGTTGCGCAGCGGCTCGGCCACCAGCAGCAGCGCGACCAGCCAGGCGACCAGGAAGCCGATCGAGTACAGGAAGCCGTCGTAGCCGAACAGCGCGATCGCCCCGGCGATGCCGAGGAACGAGGCCGCCGACATGTAGTCGCCGGAGATTGCCAGGCCGTTCTGGAAGCCGGTGAAGCCGCGCCCGCCGGCGTAGAAGTCGGCCGCGTCCTTGGTCTGCCGCCCGGCCCAGATGGTGATGCCCAGGGTGGCGAGCACGAAGACGCCGAACAGCGTCATGGTGAGGCCGCGGTGTTCGGTCGCGGCGGTGGCCAGCGTGCTCATTCGCCCGACTCCCGGGGGTTGATGACGGTGGCCCGCTCGCGGATCAGCGTGGCGGGCGGGTCCAGGTGGCGGTCGGCGAAGCGCGCGTACCAGGCGGCGATCGCGAAGGTGCTGACGAACTGCAGCAGTCCGAGCAGCAGTGCCATGTTGATGTGCCCGAACAGCTTGATCCCCATGAAGGCGGGCGCGTAGCTGGAGAGCAGCACGTACAGCAGGTACCAGAGCAGGAAGCCTGCGGTCACCGGGAAGACGAACCCCCGGAAGGTCGTCCGCAGGGCGATGAACTCGGCGCTCTCCTCGATCAGTTGGACATGGGTCGGGGCGCTCTCGGCGGTGGGTGGGCTATCCATGCGGCGTCTCCTGTGTGTTCGGGCGGCACTGAGGGAAACGATGGGACGTGAGGGGCGTCACACTCGTGGGATCCGCTGCATGCTAGGGCCTACGAACGACCCGCAACAGGCCCCGTACCGAACTTTTGATCAGAAAACGTCAAATGGCGGCACCGCCATGCGGTGCCGCCATCCTGAGGAATCGTCAGAAGGTGATCCGGACCTTCAAGGCAGAGCGGTCGTCCATCGCCCGGTAGCCGTCCGGCACCCCGTCCAGGTCGACCGTGCGGTCGAAGACCAGACCCGGGTTGATCGTCCCGGCCAGCACGTCGGCGAGCAGCTCGGGGATGTACGCGCGGGCGGGGGCGACGCCGCCGCCGACCGAGACGTTGCGGTTGAACATCTGGCCGATGTCCACGCCGGCGCTGCCGCCGTGCGGGACGCCGACGTAGCCGACCCCGCCGCCGTCCCGGGTGATCGAGATCGCGGTGCGCATCGACTCCTCGGTGCCGACCGCCTCCAGCACGGCGTGCGCGCCCTGACCGCCGGTCAGCTCGCGGACCGCCTCGATCGCCGCCTCGCCGCGCTCGGCCACCACGTCGGTGGCGCCGAACGCCCGGGCGATGTCCGTCCTGGCCTGGTGCCGGCCGAGCGCGATGATCCGCCCGGCGCCGAGCCGGTGCGCGGCCAGCACGCCGCACAGGCCGACCGCGCCGTCGCCGACCACGGCCACGGTGGCCCCGGGGCGCACCCCGGCCGAGACGGCCGCGTGGTGGCCGGTGCTCATCACGTCGGAGAGCGCCAGCAGCGAGGCCATCAGCTTGTCGTCGCCGACCGCCTCCTGAGGCAGCTTCACCAGCGTGCCGTCGGCGAACGGCACCCGGACCGCCTCGCCCTGGCCGCCGTCCGAGCCGACCTCGCCCCAGAAGCCGCCGTGCGGGCAGGAGGTCTGCAGGCCCTCGCGGCAGAAGTCGCAGACGCCGTCCGACCAGACGAACGGCGCCACCACCAGGTCACCGGCCTTCACCCCGGCGACCTCGCGGCCGACCTCCTCGACCACGCCGAGGAACTCGTGCCCGATCCGCTGCCCGGGCTGACGGGCCGCCACTCCCCGGTACGCCCACAGGTCGCTGCCGCAGATACAGGCGTTCAGCACCCGGACCACCGCGTCGGTCGGCCGCTCGATCCTCGGGTCGGGGACCTCCTCGATCCGGATGTCGTTCGGGCCGTGGATCACGGTGGCGCGCATGAGGGATCTTCCTTCTGCCTGGTGCATAGTGCGGGGTCGCCCTGGTAGGACCACCACGGCTCCCACGATATTCCGGGGTGTCGCGTACGCCACTTTCAGCGCTCCCCGGCGGTCCGGAATCCCCCGAATGACCTTGGGTGTGGGTGCGCGCCCTTAAGCTGGTCCACCATGTACGCGATCCAGTCCCCGAGCGGCGAACCCACCTGGGCCGCGCCGTTCCCGGCGCAGCGCAGCACCGAGCACGGTCAGGGCTTCGCCGTGGTCGACGTCGAGACCACCGGGCTCGGCCGCACCGACCGGGTCATCTCGGCCGGTGTCTACCAACTGGACGCGTTCGGCGAGGTCACCGACCACTGGTACACCCTGGTCAACCCCGAGCGGGACCCGGGCCCGACCTGGATCCACGGCCTGACCAGCCGGGAGCTGGCCGGGGCACCGACCTTCCCGGAGATCGCCGCCGAGCTGGGCGAGCGGCTGGCCGGGCGGGTGATGGTGGCCCACAACGCGCTCTTCGACTGGAACATGATCTCCCGCGAGTACTCGCGCGCCGGGCTGCGCGCCCCCGTCGAGCAGCGGCTCTGCACCATGGTGCTGTCCCGCGACCTCGGCCTGCCGCTGCCCAACGGCAAGCTGGCCAGCCTGGCCGAGTACTTCGGTGTCCAGCAGCGCCAGGCGCACAACGCGCTGGACGACGCCCGGGTGCTGGCCGAGGCGTTCCGCCCCAGCCTGCAGCTGGCCCGCCAGGCCGGGGTGCCGCTGCCGCTGACCAACTGTGTGGCCGTCACCGATCTGGGCGAGGACGCCTCCTCGCCGCCCCGGTCCGGGTTCTCCTCCTCCTACCGCCCGAGCCGCAAGCGCCCCGCCTGCCCGTACCCGAACCCGGGCCGCTGGGTGGACGGCAGCCCGCTGATGCAGGGCATGCGGGTGGCCATCACCGGCGACACCGCCACCGACCGCGAGCTGCTGGAGGACCGCGCCATCGAGGCCGGCCTGCACATCGCCTCCTCGGTCAGCCGCCTGACCAGCCTGCTGGTCACCAACGAGGCAGGCAGTTGGAGCGGCAAGGCCCGCAAGGCCCGCGAGCTCGGCACCCCGGTGGTCGGCGAGGACGCCTTCCTGCACCTGCTCCGCGAGGTGGTCCCCCACCCCGGTGTCTGAGCGCGGTGTAGGTACGCGTAGCGTGCCGATGTGTACCGATTTCTGCTCTCCTGGCGCTGGGCGGCTTTTGCCCTGCTCGCCGCGCTGCTCGTCCCGGCCATGGTCGAGCTGGGCTTCTGGCAGTTCCACCGGCACCAGGACCGGGTCGCCCGCAACGAGCTGATCGCGCAGAGCCTGACCGCCGCACCGGTTCCCTTCGACTCGGTCTCCAAGCCCGGCTACGCGGTGCCCAAGGACCTCACCTGGCGCACCATGAGCGCCACCGGGCAGTACGACGGCGAGCACGAGTTCGTGGTCCGCAAGCGGACCGAGCCCGGCGGCAGCAGCATCGGCTACTTCGTGATCACCCCGCTCAGGCTGGCCGACGGCAACGGCTCGGTGCTGGTCAACCGCGGCTGGGTGGACTCCGGCGAGGACGCCACCAGCTACCCCGCGATCCCCGCCCCGCCCACCGGCCAGGTCACCGTCACCGGCCGGCTGCGCGCGGACGAGACCCGGGAGAGCAGCGGCATCAATGTCCGCGGCAAGCTGCCGGACCGTCAGTTCCACCTGATCAGCAGCACCCAGCAGGCCGAACTGACCGGCGCCCCCGTACTCGGCGGCTACCTGGAACTCGCCACCTCCACCCCCGCCCAGGGCGACTCCCCGATCCTGCTCGAGGAGCCCGACCACTCCTCGATCGGCCCGCACATGGCGTACGCCGTCCAGTGGTGGCTGTTCGCCTGTCTGGTCCCGGTCGGCCTGGTGGTGCTGGCCCGCCGCGAGGCCCACTCCCCGTCGCCCGTACCCTCGGCCGCCGAACCCGTCGCCGTCTGACGCTGCGTCGATCAAGCCGGGTCGATCGGGCAGGATGGCCGTTATGGATCTCGGACTTCAGGACAAGGTGTACGTGGTGACCGGCGCGACCCGGGGCCTCGGCCTCGCCTCCGCGCGCGAACTGGTCGGCGACGGCGCCAAGGTGGTGCTCAGCGGCCGCACCCAGCAGGCCGTGGACGCGGCGGTCGCCGCCCTGGACGCCCCCGGCCGGGTGCACGGCGTGGTCGCCGACAACGCTGATCCCAGCTCGGCCCAGCGGCTCGTCTCCGCCGCCCAGCAGACCTTCGGCCGCCTCGACGGCGTACTGGTCAGCGTCGGCGGCCCGGCGGCCGGCACCGTGCTCGACTCCACCGAGGCGGACTGGCAGCACGCCTTCGAGACCGTCGTGCTCGGCGCCCTGCGGATCGCCCGCACCGCAGCCGCAGCGCTCGGTGAGGGCGGCGTGATCGCCTTCGTGCTCTCCACCTCGGTCCGGCAGCCCGTCCCCGGCCTCGGCATCTCCAACGGCCTGCGCCCGGGTCTCGCGATGGCAGCCAAGTCACTCGCCGACGAGCTCGGCCCCCGGGGCATCCGGGTCCTCGGCCTGCTGCCCGGCCGGATCGACACCGACCGCCTCCGCGAGCTCGACGCGCTCGGCGGCGACGCGGGCGCAGCCCGCGCCCGCGCGGGGGCCAGCATCCCGCTCGGCCGCTACGGCACGCCGGAGGAGTTCGGCAAGGTCGCGGCGTTCGTGCTCTCGCCGGCCGCGTCCTACCTCACAGGCGTGATGATCCCGATCGACGGCGGCGCCCTGCGGTCCCTCTAGACGTAAGGCGTCTACGGTCAGGGGCTCGGGGAACTGCGAGGAGATCTGGCGTGCGGGTCACTGCAAAAGTGCCTGACCATTCACGCATGGATCACCTTTCCGAGGTCGGCGTCGCAGTTCCCCGAGCCCCTGGCGGGTCCCACCGTCTCGTGTGCCTCAGATGACCCGGCGGGGGGCCGGTTGGCGAGCCGGGGGTCGGGGCCGGGCGATCTGGAGGCGGAGGTCGGTGGGGATGTCCTGGCCGAGGGCGGTGCGGGCGTTGGCGAGCGGGCCGGTGAGGAAGCGGTCGACCGCCGAGGCCGGGTCGCCGTCGGGGGTGAGGCGGACCGCCGCCCGCAGCAGCAGGCGTTTCGGACGCCCCGTCAGCCGGGCCTGCACCCGGGCCACCTCGGGCTGCGCCACCGTCTCGGTCTCGACCGCGTCGGCCAGTGCGCGCGAGCGCAGCCGGAGCGTCACCCCCGCCGCCGCCACCGGCAGCGGCACCGAGCTCGGCCCGCTCCGCCGTGCCTGGGCGAACAGCCACCACAGGCTCAGCGCGACCGTCAGCCCCAGCACTGCGAAGACCACCGGCCACCACCAGGTCTCCCCCGACCAGCGGGTACGCGAGGCATCGCTCAGCACCGGCTGGTCCGGTGAGGTGAGCGGCCACCAGTCGGGCATCCGTACGCCGAGCCGGCCGTAGAGGTCGAATCCCCCGGCCAGCACCAGCGCTCCGCCGACCAGCAGCAGAGTCCCGGCCAGGCCCAGCAGGACCCGGTTCACCGTGCCCCGGCTCATCGCTGCCCCTTTCCGGTCCGGACGTCCAGCCGGTGTTCTCCGGCCAGTGGTACCCGGGCCAGCTCCGTCCGCAGCTCCCGCTGCACCTCGGCCGGGTCGGCGGGCCCGGCCAGCATCACCTTGGTCCGGGCCCGCCGTACCTTGACCTTCACCTGGCTCACCCCGTCCAGCTGTCCGGCCCGCCGGGTGAGCAGTGCGGCCACCCCGGCCCGGTCGATCACCGCGCCGGGCTGCCGCAGGGGCAGCCAGCGCCGCATCCCGGGTGCCACCGCGAGCCCGAGCAGCAGCACCCCGATCAGCACGGCCACTCCGGCGGAGATCAGCACCACCGGGTCGTCCAGGTGCAGGGTGGCCAGCCGGTCGGCGGCCTCGGCCCGCCAGGGGCGGGCCCGGTGACCGGTGCGGACGGCCACCGCGTCGTACAGCAGGCCGCCACCGACCACCAGGGCGGCCACCACCACCAACGCCGTCCAGCCCGTCCGGTTCGCCCGCAACCGGCGGGGCTTGAGCGGGGTCTGATCCACTGTCATACCGTCGGCACCAGCCGCTCGACCACCACCACGACCTCACCGACCGTGCGTCCGGTCAGCGCGGCCAGTTCGGCCGCCACCGCCGCCCGGACCGCCGTGGCCAGTGCGGCCAGGTCGGCCGGGAAGGGCAGTTCGACGCCGAGGGTCAGCCGGACCGGGTAGCCCGGGCCGGTCACCGCGATCCGCCGGACCGCGCCGGGCCGGCCGAGGGCCTGTCCGGCCGCCCGTTCGGCCAGCCGGACCAGCACCCGGTCGGCGATCCGCAGCCGCCCGCGCTCGGCGGCCGGCAGCACGGCGGAGACCGTGGCCGCCGACATCAGCGGCGCCGGTCGCGACCGCGCAGCAGATCACCGAGGTCGCGGAGATCGAGGTCACCCTCGATCACGCGACCGGCCACGAAGCCGACCCCGCCGAGGACGGCGACCAGAAGGAAAGCGGCGAACCCGCCGAAGTACCCGGCAAAGCCCAGGGCCATCCCCACCACCAGCCCGATCAGGCCGAGATTCATCCGCCTCTGCTCCTGTCTGTTGCGCTACTGGACCCTGGGCCGCTGACCGCTGCCGGCCATCGACTCCTCTTCCTCGTCGGTGTCCGGCTCGTCCGGCAGGTGGACGTCGTTGACCGCGATGTTCACCTCGACCACCTCCAGGCCGGTCATCCGCTCCACCGCCGCGATGATGTTGGCCCGCACCTCGGCCGCCAGCTTCGGGATCACCACGCCGTACTCGACGATCAGCGCGATGTCGATCGCCGTCTGCTTCTCGCCCACCTCGGCCTTGATGCCGCGCCCGATGCTGGACTTGCCGCCGGGCACCCGGTCCCGCATGGCGCCGAAGGTACGGGAGAGGCCGGAGCCCAGTGCGTGGATGCCGGAGACCTCCCGGGCGGCCATGCCCGCGATCTTCTCGATCACGCCGACCGCCAGCGCGGTACGGCCGCGCTCCTCGGGGGACTGCGGGGCGGCTGCCTTGTGGACGTCGGTCTTCGGCATTGCGGCGGGCGTCGGAGTGTCGGGCATGGCGGGCTCCCTCTGTGTGCGGTCCAGCTATATCGCAAATCAGCCCAACTCTGACATTCCGCCACGACCCCCGCCCGCCGGAGACCTCCGGACAGCGCAAAGGGCCCACCCCGCCGGGGTGAGCCCTCCGCAAACAGGTGACCGGCCGTCAGTCCCCGAGGCCCGCCAGGTCGCGCAGGCGGCGGGCCTGGGCGGCCCGCTCGGCGGCCCGCTGCTGCTCGAAGGAGCGGTCGCCCGCACCCTGGAGCAGTGCCTTGGTCTCGATCACCGCACTGCGCGGTGCGGCCAGCAGGGCGGCGGTCAAGTCCCGGACGGTGCCGTCCAGCTCGGCGGCGGGGACGGCCAGGTTGGCCAGGCCGGTGGCCGCCGCCTCCTCCGCGCCGACCCAGCGGCCGGTCGCACAGATCTCCAACGCCCTTGCGTAGCCGACCAGTTCGGTCAACGGCTTGGTCCCGGCCAGGTCCGGCACCAAGCCGAGCGAGGTCTCCTTCATGGCGAACTGGACGTCCTCGGCGACCACCCGCAGGTCACAGCCGAGCGCGAGCTGGAAGCCCGCGCCGACCGCGTGCCCCTGGACGGCGGCGATGCTGATCACGTCCGGTCGGCGCCACCAGGTGAACGCCTCCTGGTAGGACGCGATGGTCTCGTCCAGGTCCTTGTCGTCCGCGGCGGCGAGCTCCAGGAAGCTCCGCTCCCCCGGAATGCCCTCGGGGGAGAACATCGCCCGGTCGAGACCGGCCGAGAACGAGACACCCTCCGCCCGCAGCACCACGACCCGGACGGTGCCCGGCAGGCTGCGGCCGATCCCGGCCAGCGCCCGCCACATCGCCGGGGACTGGGCATTGCGCCGCTCCGGCCGACAGAGCGTCACCACGGCGGTCTCGCCGTCGAGTTCGAGCCGGACTCCGGCCTGCTCCCAGAGCTGCGGGTCGGTGTCCAGGATGGGGGTGCTCATGGCGGTACCTCCGGCGACGGTGCGGTTGGCTACCGGAGAGTAACAAAAAACCGGCGCCGCCGGACAGGCCCACTCAGGCCTACTCCCACGACACCGGGAACGACGATCGGCGGTCCGGGTCTCCGGCCGCCGATTCGTCTCGAGCTGCTTGCTGTTCACTGAACTGCCGGCGCCTTGCTCAAGCACCACTGCACTCAATCGGCACTGCAACTCAGCCGGCGCTGCCCGGCCGGGTCGGATTTCCTGACAATGCGTCAGGACCCGGCTGCTGCAGCCACCTTGCCCTTGCCACGCGTGGCACCACCGCGGCCTCGGAGGATCACTCCGGACTCGCTCAACATGCGGTGCACGAAGCCGTACGAGCGACCGGTCTCCTCCGCAAGCGCGCGAATGCTCGCCCCGGAGTCGTATTTCTTCTTCAGATCGGCCGCGAGCTTCTCACGCGCGGCACCAGTTACCCGGCTGCCCTTTTTCAGAGTCTCGGCCACCCGTGCCTCCTCGTAGCTTTGCTCGGTCAGATTCCCATGATCACCCATAGCCAGGCTCCTGGCCACCCATTCGACAAGGTCGATACCGGGAAAGCGCAGTCTGCCGGTCGTGATCGCTGCGCACAAGGGCGCTCACAGAGGGTGCTCACGCCCCCCGCGAGGGCGGCCGACCGAGCGCGGTGGGGGGCGAAATTGCTGATCAGCACGGGCGAGCCGGTGGATCAACACGGCTCCGCGACCAGGGGAACTCTTCAAACGGAATCCGGGACTCTCCCATTCCCGGATTCCGTCAGTGACCGGCTTTTCTACGCCAGAGAACCTACTCGGCGTCTACCCGGCCGTCAGGCCAGCGCGACCAGGTCCAGGTAGCCGGGGCTCCACAGGTCCTCGACACCGTCCGGCAGCAGGATGATCCGCTCCGGCTGGAGGGCCTCGACCGCACCCTCGTCGTGGGTCACCAGGACCACCGCGCCGGAGAAGGTGCGCAGCGCGCCGAGGATCTCCTCGCGGCTGGCCGGGTCGAGGTTGTTGGTGGGCTCGTCGAGCAGCAGCACATTGGCGCTGGAGACCACCAGCGAGGCCAGCGCGAGGCGGGTCTTCTCACCACCGGAGAGCACCCCGGCCGGCTTGTCGACGTCGTCGCCGGAGAACAGGAAGGATCCGAGGATCTTCCGGATCTGCACCAGGTCGGTGTCCGGCGCGGCGGAGCGCATGTTCTCCAGCACCGTCCGCTCCGGGTCGAGCGTCTCGTGCTCCTGCGCGTAGTAGCCGATCTTCAGACCGTGGCCGGGAATCACCTCGCCGGTGTCCGGCTGCTCGACGCCCGCGAGCATCCGCAGCAGGGTGGTCTTGCCGGCACCGTTGAAGCCCAGGATGACCACCCGGGAGCCCCGGTCGATCGCCAGGCCGACGTCGGTGAAGATCTCCAACGAGCCGTAGGACTTGGAGAGTCCACTCGCCGTCAGCGGCGTCTTCCCGCAGGGGGCCGGGTCCGGGAAGCGCAGCTTGGCGACCTTGTCTGAGGCGCGGACCTGCTCGAGACCGGAGAGCAGCTTCTCGGCCCGGCGGGCCATGTTCTGCGCGGCGACGGTCTTGGTCGCCTTCGCCCGCATCTTGTCGGCCTGCGAGTTGAGCGTCGCGGCCTTCTTCTCGGCGTTGGCGCGCTCGCGCTTACGGCGCTTCTCGTCGTCCTCGCGCTGCTGCTGGTACTGCTTCCAGCCCATGTTGTAGACGTCGATCTGGGACCGGTTGGCGTCCAGGTAGAACACCTTGTTGACCACGGTCTCGACCAGTTCGACATCGTGCGAGATCACGATGAAGCCGCCCTTGTACGTCTTCAGGAAGTCCCGCAGCCAGACGATCGAGTCGGCGTCCAGGTGGTTGGTGGGCTCGTCGAGCAGCAGGATGTCCGAGTCCGAGAACAGGATCCGGGCCAGCTCGACCCGGCGGCGCTGACCACCGGAGAGGGTGTGCAGCTGCTGGCCGAGGATCCGGTCCGGCAGGCCCAGCGCGGCGGCGATGGTGGCGGCCTCGGCCTCGGCGGCGTACCCGCCCTTGGTCAGGAACTCGGTCTCCAGGTTGGCGTACTTCTTCATCGCCTTCTCCCGGGTGGCGCCCTGGCCGTTGGCCATCCGGTCCTCGTTCTCGCGCATCTTCTTCAGCACGGTGTCGAGGCCACGGGCGGACAGGATCCGGTCACTGGCCAGCACGTCGAGATCGCCGGTCCGCGGGTCCTGCGGGAGGTAGCCGACCTGGCCGGTCCTGGTCACACTGCCACCGGCCGGCAGGCCCTCGCCGGCCAGCACCTTGGTGAGCGTGGTCTTGCCGGCGCCGTTACGGCCGACCAGACCGATCCGGTCGCCCGGGGCGATCCGGAAGTTGGCGGACTCGATCAGGACGCGGGCGCCGGCGCGCAGCTCCAGGGCGTTGGCGGAAATCATGGCTGTAGGAACACTCCTGAGACAGGCGGGGCGGCGGGATGGGGGCGGGGCTGGGGTGAGGCGCCTCGGGCGCCGCGCGCCCGCTAATGCCCGGAGAGAACAGCCATGCGGTCCAGTCTACCGGCACGCGTCCAGACACTTTCTTCGGCCGCGTTCAGTCCTACGGTCCAGGGGCTCGGGGAACTGCGAGGAGGTCTGGCGCCGGGGTCACATACGAAAGTGCCTGACCACACACGCAGGTGCAACGCTCCGGAGGTCGGCGTCGCAGTTCCCCGAGCCCCTGGTGGTGCAGCGCTACTTCGCCGGGCAGCCCGGGGTGGGGTGGAGGGCGGCGAAGGGGACGGTGCAGGTGGACTCGGGGACCGCGAGCTTGGTGTCGTAGGTGCGGGCGCCCAGGACGGGGCCGTCCTCGATGCTGACGCGCTGGTCGTCGAGGCGGCGCAGCTGGACGTTGGGCCCGGCTTCGAGCTGGAAGCCGCGGACCGAGAGGCGGAAGCCGGTGATCCCGCCTGGCAGCGGGCTGCCCGCGCCGTTGGTGCCGGTGCAGGAGCGTGGCACCAGGACCGCGTACCCGGTGTGCACCGCCCGCAGCGGGTCGTACGAACACCCGGCCAGCGGGCGGGAGTTGAACCGGAGGTCGCCGTCGCTGTCACGGAAGCCCATGGTCAGGGCCGGGGTGACCACCGCCACCCAGGCTTCGTCGCCGCCGACCGTCTGGAGCGCTGCGGCGGCGCGCTGGACCAGGCCGGCCTGCTTCTCCGCCTCGGTCCGCTCGAGGCCCTCCTTGACGTCCTCGCCGTGCAGCCAGTCGGCCAGGCCGGGGACGGCCCGGTGCCAGCGGACCTCGTGGTCGCTGGGGCGGACCGAGGTGACCATGCCGTCGTCCCAGATCACCACGGCACTCTCGCCGGCCATCGCCTGGTGCAGTGCGGTGGCACCCTCCCGGCGGTAGGACCAGAGGTGTTCGCCGGTCTGCCGGTCGAAGGCTTCCAGGCCGGGGCCGACCCGGAGCTCCAGGCTGCCGGCCGAGCGGGTCTGGGCACCGACCGGGCTGGCTTCCATGCTGTCCACGTCACCCGGCTTGACCAGGCGGTCGCCGAACGGCACCGGGCGGTTCGCGTGTGCGGCGGCACCCACCCCGAGGACCGCCAGCACGGCGAGCGCGGGCAGCACGGATCGGCGGGTGAGGGCACGCAGCGGCTTCCTGGACACGGGCGGAGCGTATCCAACCTGCGCGCCCTCCGTCAGCCAGGCACGGCGGTACGCCCCCGGGGCCGACGGGGCGTCCGGGGCTCACCGGCACGTCAGAAGCCCAGGTCGGCCAACGGGCAACCGGTCCGGAGCGCGGCCGGGGTGCGACTGCGGTCACTGGACGGACTGTTACAGAGGTGGTACGCAATGCAGCTCGACGACCAGGCGGATCTCGACACCTCACGGGTGACATGGCGCGCTGCAACACCTTCGGGTGAGCGGGCAGCCCCGGCAGGGGCCCTGCTGGGCCAACCCTCCTGCGCGACCTACCACTATCGAGTGACATGAGGCTTTTCTGACGGTCTGTGGGATTACCGTCGTGCCTACTGGCCTGGACAGGCCCCGCACGCCGCCCCGAGGAGAAGACCCATGCGCTTGGCCCGCCTGACGCTGGCCGCCGCCGCGCTGCTGTTGGTGACCACGGCGAGCGTTCCCTCCGGTACTCCGCTGAGCCAGACCGAGCGGCACACCGCGCTCTCCTCGGACGCCATCGAACCGCGGGGAGCGGCCCCCCGGCCGGCCGTCCAGCGGGCCAGGCACGAGCCGCCGTTCGGCGCCTTCGTCGGATCGTGGGACAACTACATTCCGAACATCGCCAAGATGGCCACCTGGCTGAACGGGGCCGACATGCAGGTCGGCCACACCTACCTGGCGGGCAACGGCTGGGGGGACGTCGAGGGCGAGCCGGTGGTGCTCGGTCTCTGGTCGCAGTGGAAGCTGGCCGACCCGCAGCGCAAGCTGGTGCTCGGCGTGCCGATGCTGGTGCCGAACGAGAACAACACGCCGGACGCCGAGGTGGCCCGGCTGCTGGCCCGGGGGAACAAGGGCGAGTTCGACCAGCACTTCCTCAAGCTGGCCAGGAAGCTGGTCGCGCTCGGCGGGCAGGACACCATCCTGACGCTGGGCTGGGAGATGAACGGCACCACCTACACCAGCCGCTGCAAGCCCGACCCGACCGCCTGGAAGGCGTACTGGCGGCGGATCGTGACGGTGATGCGGTCGGTGCCCGGGCAGCACTTCAGGTTCGACTTCAACCCGACCAGGGGGCTGGACGCCATCCCGTGGACGCGCTGCTACCCGGGCGACGACGTGGTCGACATCATCGGTATGGACAGCTACGACCAGCCCGCCGGCGGCACCTTCGACGAGTACATCTCCGAGCCGTACGGGCTGCAGGACCAGGTGGAGTTCGCGGCCAAGCGCGGCAAGCCGGTCTCGTACCCCGAGTGGGGGCTGTTCCGCAACGGCGACAACCCGGAGTTCGTCCGGCGGATGGTGGAGTGGATGCGCACCCACGACACCGCCTACCAGACCGTCACCGACTACTGCCCGCACGGCTTCTGGCAGTGCGACCGCAACCCCAGGTCGACCGCCGCGTTCAAGCAGCTGATGACCGGTTCGAAGGGCGCCACCGCGCCGTCAGCTCCGCATCCGGGCCAGTAGCACCCGCTTCACCCCGGGCAGCCTGGTGCGCAGCTGGTRCACCAGGGCCTGCCTGACCAGCACCCGGACCGCCCGGCCGGCCGCCCACGGGGCGAGCCCCGGCGATGTCGAGCCGCTCGCGCAGGGCGGGCTTGGCGCCGTACATGTAGAGGCCGCCGAACGGCGGGCTGAGCAGCAGCAGGTTCACCGCGACCAACTCGTCGTCCAGGTAGAACCGGTGGACCGCGGCCCGGCCGGCGGCGACCAGCCCGGTGGTGGACTCGGCCAGGTGGGCGGCGAACCGAACGGTTCGGTGCTCGGGGGTGACGCCGCGGTCCTGCCACTGCTCGATGTGCAGCCGGAGCAGGCCCTCGATCGCCGCCGGCACCTCGGCCGGGGTGGCGCTGCGGACCTGGACGCCGGACTCGGCGATCTTCCGCTGCTTGACCCGGCTGCGCTGGGCGGTCTTGCCGGGCAGCCGCTTGAGCAGCTCCTCCATCGGGACCGCCGGGAGGTACTGGCAGAGCGAGTCGGCGAACCGGTGCCGTCGGCCCCGCCAGTGCCGGAACACCTGCTGGACGGCGGCCTCCGGCCGGACCTCGCGCAGCTCCAGCGAGTGCCAGGGGCGGGTCAGCGGCAGGGCGGCGGCCAGCTCGGCGGCGGCCCGGTCGGTGCAGGAGTCGTCCAGCAGGACGTCGGTGAAGTCCACCAGGCCCGCGCCGAGATTGGTCAACCCGCCGAACGGGCCCCGGCGTTGCAGTGCGGCTGCGGCCACCAGCCGGTCGTCCCGGCGGACCAGCACCAGCACCAGGGCGCCCGGGCGGCCGTAGTGGCGCCACCAGGAGGCCAGCCAGGCGGCCGACTGGAAGGAGGTGGCGGTGGCGCAGCGGGCCGCCAGCTCGTCCCACTCGGCGGCGACCCGGTCGAGGGCGTCGTCCTCCCGGCGGACCTCGGTGTGCCAGTGCGGGGCGCCGCTCTGCGCGGGCAGCGAGCCGACCGAGAGTTCGGTGGTCATCCTCGGCTCCCGGTCTGCTGCGGCTCCTTGGTGGCGGTCTCCGCGCGGCGCTTGGGGACCTCCGGGGAGAGCGCGACGGTCTGTTCGGACGGGGTCTCGGCCGGGGCGCCCGGTTCGGGTTCGGCGGCGGTCGAGCCCTTCGGGCGACGGGTCATCAGCACCAGGGCGCCGAGCAGCAGCCCACCGGCCGCGCCGACCGCGACGTCCAGCTGGGCGGAGGGGGTGGCCGGGCGGTCCGGTACGGCGGCTCCGGCCAGCGGGACCAGTTTGACGCCGGTCTCCTTGGTGCTGGTGTTGGCGAAGGCGATCAGCGACTTGGCCACCGCGTCGGCGGCCCGCGCGGCGTCGGTGCCCTTGGCCCCTGAGCCGGTGATCTCGATCACCGGGGCGTCCGGCGAGGTGGTGCCCCGGACCAGCTCGGCCAGCTCGTTGATGGTCCGGCCGGTCTCGGCCGCCGCGCCCGCCAGCACCTGCGGCTGGCCGGCCAGCCGGCCGTACGCCTGGGCGAAGTTGACCGCGGTAACGCCCTCCCCCGGGCCCTGCGGGACCACCACCACATAGGAGTTGGCGGTGTAGCTGGGGTGCGAGACGACGGCGTATCCGGCGCCGGCCATGGCACCCAGCGGCACGGCGAGCGCAACCGGCCACCAACGGCGGGTCAGGGTGCGCGCGCGCCTGCGCAGTTCGGACATGGGAAGCTCCTTGGCTAGAAAGTTCGATTCAGGACTGGGGGTGCGGGCACCCGGCCGGGCACTCCCCCGAGGCGGTCGTAGAGCAGGGCCAGCCGGTCGGCGATCCGGGCGATGTCGTAGTGGGCGACCGCCGAGGGCTGTGGCAGCACGGTGCTGCGTCGGCTCCAGAGTTCGCACAGCGAGGTGGTGTAGGCGGCGGCCGAGCTGGGCAGCCGGACCGCTCCAGGAGCGGCCTCGGGGGGCAGCTCGTCCAGCGCCGGGCAGGCGCTGTGCCGGACCGGGAGTCCGGCTGCCAGGCCCTCCAGCACCGTCAGGCCGAAGGTCTCCTCGGCCGACGGGGCGGCCAACACGTCCATCGCGGTGAGCAGTTCGGGCACGTCGGAGCGCTCGCCGGTGAGCAGCAGCCGGTGCAGCACCCCGAGCTCCCCGGCCTGCCTGAGCAGCGCCGCCCGTTCGGGTCCGGCCCCGACCAGCAGCAGCCAGGGCTCCCGCAGCGCCGGGTGCTGGGCGCCCAGCCTGGTCAGCTCGGCCAGCACCGAGACCAGCAGTCCGAACTGCTTGCCGGGGACCAGCCGGCCGACCGCGCCGATCACCCAGGCCGACTGGGGCAGGCCGAGCTCGGCCCGGGCGCCCTGCCGGAGCGCCGCCCTGGAGGCGGTCGGCAGGGCGTACCTGGCGGTCTCGATGCCGTTCGGCAGCAGCTCCACCCGCTGCGGCGGCACCCCCCAGTCGTTCAGCGTGGCGGCGACCTGCCGGGAGACCGCGACGGTGGTCGAGCCGAGCCGTTCGGCGGCCAGGTAGAGCGCCTTGACGCCGGGGGTGACCGGCCGGCCCTCGATCACCGTGGCGTGCAGCGAGTGCTCGGTGGCCAGCACCTGGCGCACCCCGGCCAGCCGGGCGGCCAGCCGGCCGTACAGCCCGGCCCGGTAGAGGTGGGTGTGCACCAGGTCGTACCGGCCCTGCCGGATCAGGCCGGTGAGCCGGGGCAGCACCCCGAGGTCACGGTTGCCGCGCATCGCCAGGTCGTGCACCGGGATGCCTTCGGCAGTGAGCGCGGCGGCCACCGTGCCGGGATTGGTCAGGGTGGCTACCTCGCAGCGGTGCCGCTCGGGCAGGTGACGGAGGATCAGCTCCAGCTGGCGTTCGGCGCCGCCGGAGGCCAGGCCGGTGATCACGTGCAGGACCTTCACCGGCCGGCCCTCCCCGGGCGGCGCGCGCGCAGCGCGGTGAGCAGGTCCCTGACCTGGTGCCGCCCGCGCTTGGCCCGCAGCCGCAAGGCGCCGTCCCGGTCGCCGACATAGCTCCGGGGCAGGGCGTAGCGGCCGGTGAGCCCACCGTGCTCGATGGCGCAGGCGTAGTCGTACCCGGCGTCCCGGACCGCGTGGGTGGCGGCCAGGTCGACCGCGCCGTACGGGTAGCAGAAGCCGGTGACCGGTCCGCCGATCAGCTCCTCGAGGGCCCGGCGGCTCTCCCTGGTCTGCACCGCGAGCCGGTCGGCGGGCAGTCCCGGCAGCGCCTGGTGACCGAGGCCGTGCGAGCCGATCTCCCAGCCCGCGCCGGCCAGTTCGGTGACCTGATCGAGGGTCAGCAGCTGCTTGCGCGGGCCCTTGACGTCCCAGCCGTTCTCGGTGCCGAGCAGGTCGGGCACCACGTAGGCGGTCGCGGTGAAGCCGTACTCGTGCAGCACCGGGACGGCGTACCGGGCGAAGTCGGCGTAGCCGTCGTCGAAGGTCAGGCCGACCAGGTGTCCTGCGGTGCCCTCTGCCCTGGCCCGGAGCAGCTCGCGGACGCTGACGCCGCGTCGGCCGGTGCGGTGCAGCCAGGCCATCTGGGCGGCGAACCGTTCGGGGCTGACGGTGAGCAGGTACGGATCCTCCTCCTCCTCGGCCACCGAGTGGTACATCAGGATCCACGGGGCGCTCCGGCCGGACCCGGCCCGACGTTTGGTGCGACCGGCGGATGCCTGCGCGGGGAGGCGCAACTGCTGGGCGGAGTCGACGTCCATGGGGCAGCTTCCCTTCAGCGGCCGAAGGTGGTGGGTGGTCCCGCAAGCGGGCGGGGCGGCGGTGCCGGGCCCGACCGGTTCGGCCCGGGGGCGCGGGCCGGGGCCGAACCTGGCGAGGCCCCCCAGTAGTGGTCCGCGGATCTCGGCCGCACCGAAGGCGGTGCCGAGACCGGCGAAGACGAGCAGCACCGTCAGCCCGCCGACCAGGGTGGCCAGCAGCGGGGAGGCGGTCAGACCGTCGGCCAGGTACCCGACGGCCGCGGCGCCCACCGCGGCCGCCAGCAGGCGGGACTGACCGGTGATCACCTTCGGTACCCGGAGCGCGATCCCGCGCAGCAGCAGCCCGCGGAGCAGCAGCCCCGCAGTGGTGGTGATCCCGGCGGCGTTCCCGGCCGCCAGGCCCAGGCCGCCGTAGTGCGGGGTGGCGGCCAGGCCGACCGCGACGGTGACCAGCAGGCCGACCGCCATCGCGCCGACCGGGTACCAGTCGAGCCGGGTCACCCGGAAGCTGCTCGGGTCCTCGTCGGCCCGGCGGACCACCGGGCGGACCGAGAAGTACGGCCGGACCATCACGCCGATCAGCGCCTGGGCGGGCAGCCCGAAGCTGTAGACCCGGATCACGGCGGCGGTGGCGGCGGTGTCGTGGGCGGTGAAGGCGCCGCGCTCGAACAGCAGGGCCACCACCGAGGGCGCACAGGCCATCAGGAACGCGGTGCCGACCAGCACCAGCGCGGTGGCCTGGCCGATGTCCTTCTCCACCCGGTCCCGGGCGGTCCGCAGGTCGCCTGCGGCGAGCGCGCGGGCGACCAGCGGGAAGGTGACGGTGCAGATCAGGATGGCGGCGGTCATCGCGAGCTGGGAGACCTTGGCCGCGTAGTTCAGGTGCGAGATGGTGCCCGGCGGCAGCCCGGAGCCGAGGTGGCGCTCGATGAAGACCTGGGACTGCCGGGTCAGCGTGAAGCCCGCGACCGGCAGTATCGCCAGCGGGATCAGCACCAGCCCGGCCGGGCCGCCCCGGCGGGACTTCCGGGGCCGGCGGCGGCTCACCCGGAGCCGGCGCAGGAACGGGCCGACCAGCACCCCGGCCATCAGCAGGCTGCCGAGCGCGACGCCGAGCGCGGCCGACCGGACGCCCCAGGCGGTGTGCCCGACCAGCAGGACGCCGAGGATCGCCAGGTTGTACGCGACGTAGATGCCGGCCGGTGCGGTGAAGCTGTGGTGGGCCCGCAGCGCACTGCCCAGATAGCCCGCGATGCCGAACGGCAGGATGGTGAGCGCGGTGATCCGGGTGCAGGTGACGGCCAGCCCCGGGTCGACCAGCCCGGGGGCCAGGAAGTGCACCAGCTGCGGGGCGCCGACGGCGGTCAGCGCCGAGAGGCCGCACAGCGCCAGCAGCATCCAGGGCAGCGTGGCCCGGACCAACTGCCGCACCGGGTCGGCGCCCTTCGGGTTCTCCTCGCGCAGCACCAGGGCCAGGCTGAACGCCGGGACCATCAGGAACGCCATCGCGTCCTCGATCAGCAGCGGTGCGGCCGTCTCCGGCACGGTCCAGGCCACCAGGAAGGCGTCGGTGCCCTGGTTCGCCCCGAAGTACCTGGCCAGCAGCAGGTCGCGGAGCAGGCCGAAGGCGGAGCCGGCGGCGGTGAGCAGCGCGGTGACCCCGAAGGCCTTGGCGAGGAAGTCGCGCCCGGGCGCCGGGGGGCCGGGCGGGGCGGGCGCCCCGACCACGGCGACGTGCTGATCCGTACTCATGTCTGGGTTGCCTCATCGGCGTTCGGGCCAGGCAGCGCCGTACGGGCGGCAAGGCCGAGGATCACCGAGGTGAGCACCGTGGTGGTCCCCCCGATATCGGCGTACAGGAAGTCCACCAGCACCCAGACCAGCAGCCCGAGGGCCGCCAACCGGGGCCCGGCGGCCGGATTCCCCACCCGGCGAAGGCAGTTGACCAGCAGGGTGAGGAACAGGGCCAGATAGGCCAGCACCCCGATCAGGCCCTGCTCGCTCAACACCAGGAAGTACATGTTGTGCGGGGAGAGCAGCGGTTCGCGGGTGAAGCCGATCTGCGAGTCGGCCGCGTCGCTGCCCGAGGAGAGCCGCAACGGGGCGTGGCTGTCCCGGAGTTGCTGGAACGCCTTGGGGCCCGCGCCGGTCACCGGGTGGTCCTGCCAGATCCGTCCGGCGGTGCCCCAGAGGTCGTAGCGGTCGGTCACCGACTGGTCGGGGGTGTCGGAGACGGCGCCGATGCTGGAGAGCCGGTTGGTCACCCCCGAGCCGCCGAGGCCGAGCCCGCCGACCAGCACCACCGCGAGGGCGGCGGTCAGCACCGCGCCCCGGATCGCCAGCCGGGCGTCGGCCCGCAGCAGCAGCACGGCGGCGGCGACCGCACAGGCGATCCAGCTGCCCCGGCTGAACGAGACCGCGAGCGGGAAGGTCAGGAACCCGGCGACGGCCCAACAGCCGATCCGCAGGCGGCGGTTGCCGCCGGGACCGCGCTCCCCCAGGGCCAGCGCCAGGGCGGCCAGCAGTCCGAAACAGACCACCGTGGACATCGCCATGATGTCGAGCGCCCCGAAGGTGCCGATCGCCCGGATCGGCTGCCCGGTGTACGAGGCCCCCGTCCCGGTCAGGAACTGCTTGACCCCGACCACGCCCTGCACCAGCGCGGCCAGCACCAGGGAGCCGAGCACCAGTTGCTGGTCCCGCCGGTCGCGCAGCGAGCAGAGCACCGCGGCCGGTACCAGCACGAAGACCTGCACCAGCCGGACGAAACCGGTGGCACTGGCCAGCGGGTCGATCGAGTGCACGGTGGCCACCGCCGCCGAGCTGACCACCGCGCCGAACAGCACGCAGAGGGTGCGGTTCAGGGCGGGCAGCCGGCCGCGCAGCAGGCCCAGCGCCATGGTGCCGACCAGCGCCAGCGAGGCCAGGTCCGCAGCCGTGACGTGCACGGCTGCGGTGACGTCCTTGTCGCCGGTCGGCACGCAGACCAGCAGGACGGTGGCGGCGGCCAGCAGACTGGGCCGGGCGGTCAACCGCCCGGGTAACGCGAGTCCTTGAGGCAGAGTCAGGGACACCGGCTCAGCTCCCGTCCGGATGCAGCATCAGGGCGGCGGTGCGGAACAGCAGCTTGACGTCGAGCCAGAGGTTCCAGCTCTCGATGTAGCGGTTGTCGAACCGGGCCCTGGCCTCGATCGAGGTGTCGCCACGCAGGCCGTTCGCCTGGGCCAGCCCGGTCAGGCCGACCGGAACCCGGTGCCGGTCGGCGTACTCGGGGTACGCCTGGCTGAACCGCATGACGAAGTACGGGCGTTCGGGCCGGGGGCCGACCAGGCTCATGTCGCCGCACAGCACGTTCCACAGCTGCGGGAGCTCGTCCAGCGAGCTGTGCCGGAGGAAGTGGCCGACCCGGCTCATCCGGTGGTCCTGGGCGATGTTCCAGTGGGTGGCCGACTCGTGCTCGTTGGCGGGGCGCAGGGTGCGGAACTTCAGCAGGGTGAAGACCTTGCCGTCGAGACCGGTGCGCTGCTGGCGGAACAGCACGCCGGGGCCGGTGTCCAGCCGCACCGCCAGCGCGCAGACGGCCAGCAGCGGGGAGACCAGCAGCAGGCCGAACAGGGCGGCGGTGATGTCCAGGCCGCGCTTGGCGGCCCAGCCGTGCCGGCGCATCGCGGGGCGGTCGAGCTGCAGACAGGGGAAGCCCCAGAGGTGGTCCCCCCGGCTCCGGTCGGCCACCGAGCCGTACTCGCGCAGGGCGGGCACCAGCCAGACCCGGCAGCCGAGCCGGGCGGCCTCACGCAGCGCGGCGGCGGTCTCGGCCTCGTCGGCAGCGCCCTCGGTGGCCACCACGTGGTGCACCCGGTGACGGCGGATCTCCCGCTCCAGCACCTCGCGGCCGCCGAGCACCGGAAGCTTGGTGTCCCCGGCGAGCAGCACCGGGTCGGGGTCGAGGAAGCCGACCGGGCGCAGCCCGTACTCCCGACGCTCCGTCAGGGCCGCGGCCACCTGCTGGCCGAGCTGCCCGGCACCGAGCACCAGGACGGGGCTGGGGCGGCGACGACGGGCCTGGCGGAGCAGGTGGTAGACGAAGCCCCGGCCGACCGAGGCGACCAGCAGGAAGGCGGCCACCAGGGTGAGCAGGCGCAGTGGGGTGGCCGGGCCGCTGTCCGGCCAGCCGTCCAGACAGGCGGAGAGGGTGACGGCGAAGGCCGTCGCGACGGTGGCCCGGGCGGCCAGCGCGGGGAACTCGTCCAGGGCGGAGAGGGTGAGCCGGTTGCGGTACAGCCCACCGGTCAGGTTGAGCGGCAGCAGCAGTGGCAGCACGGCGGCGGCGCCCAGCAGTGGTCGCTCCGGGTCGGTGGCGGTCAGCACGGTGGCGGCGCAGACCGCGAGACCGTCGGCGGCCAGCAGCCCGGCCGGGCGGGCCAGTCGGGAGCGGAACGGGCGCCGGTGCCGCCCGACCTGCGGAGCGGATCTGGCCTGCACCGGGCGCCGGGGCGGGCGCCGGTCGAGGAGCTCGGTGGTGACCCGGCGGGAGGGCGGCAGGGGTTGGCCCCGCCGTGGCACACTCTCGTGGTCAATGGTCATCAGCGCACGAACTCCCCTGCTGTGTACCCGCCTTGACGGGACACCCGGACCCGGAGTCGGACCGACGAGTTAATCCCGGCCGACGGATGCGGTCCAGGTAGCACCTGCTGCCAAGGGCGGCATTCGGGTCATTCCGAGAACCGCGCTCAGAAATGACTACGAAGCAGGCAAAATCAGACAATACCGAACGCTGGCTTGATTGCAGGAAGTTGACTTGCCATTTCATTCCACCCGCCCATTAATCAGACTTTCGGACTTTGGGTCCTCGGTCACCCGGTCGAGATGCGAACACGGCAGCACCTTCGCGGCGAGCATTCACGGTCTGAGAAACGATCAGGACCGCCCTGGGACACGGGTGTCGCGGCGCTGCGCCGCACGGGGGCCGGGAACGCTGTCCCGAAGAAGGTTTCGATAGAGCAGCTCCACCTGGCGGACCACCCCTCGGACATCGTGATAATCGGACATTCGTTCACGCGCCAACAGGCCGATCCGTTCGCACTCGATCGGATCTCTCAGTGCCTGCACGATCAGACGTGCGAGTTCGGTCGGATTCTCCGGCTCGACCAGACCGGTACCGATCAGCTCGGGCGGCAGACACTCCCGCGCGCCGGGCACGTCCGAGAGCAGCACCGGGCGGGCGGTGGCCATCGCCTCCAGCGGGGCCAGCGCCATCCCCTCCCAGCGCGACGGCAGCACCACCAGGTCGGCGGCGGCCAGCCAGGGCCGGGGGTCGGTGACGTCCCCGGCCAGCCGGACCCTGGACGGGTCGGGGAGTTCACGCACCCGGTCGGCCAGCGCGGTGGCGTCCGGGCCGCCGCCGACCAGCGCCAGCCGGGCCCCCGGCAGCCCCTCGGTGACGGCCGGCCAGGCGTCCAGCAGGACGTCCTGGCCCTTCTGCCGACAGAGCCGCCCGACGCAGACCGCGAGCGGGTCCTCCAGATCCAGGCCGAGCGACATCCGGGCGGCCCGGCGGGCCGCCGAGTCGGCGGGCGCGTGGTGCCGCAGGTCCACCCCGTTCGGGATCACCTGCCAACGGGCCGTCAGCCCGGCCTGCTCGCCGTCCCGCCGCTCCTGCCCGCTGACGCAGAGCACCGCGCGGGCCCACCGGGTGGCGAACCGCTCCCAGCGCAGACTGGCCGCCGCCACCGGACCCTGCACGGCGGCGAACGACCAGGCATGCGGCTGGAACACGGTGGGGACGGCCCCCCGGACGGCCAGCCGACCCGCCAGGCCGGCCTTGGCGCTGTGCAGGTGCAGCACATCGGGGTTGGCGCCGCGGACGATCCGGCGCAGCCGCCACGCCTCCGCCAGGGTCGCCGGCCCCGGCGAGCGGCCCGCCTGCCAGTCCAGCACCAGGGCCCCGGCCGCGGCCGCCTCGGCCGCCAGCCGGCCACCCGCAGGGCAGGCCACCAGCACCCGGCAGCCCGCCTCGCGCTGGCCCCGCACCAGATCGACCACCACCCGGGCGACGCCGCCGTCCACGGGCTGGGAGACATGAAGGATCGTCATATGCACGGCCGTGAGCCTAGATCGGCGCGTACGCTACGTGATCCCGCTGTCACCCGGACCGGCGATCAGAACCACTCGTTCGAGAATTCAGGCGACTTCGGTCGCAAGGGCGACCAGGATCTGGTCGTGGATCCGGTTCAGGCCCTTGGGGGCGAAGGTCCGCTCGAAGAAGCCGCCGATGCCGGTTGCCCCGGTCCAGCTCGCCTGCACGGTGACCTTGCTGCCGTTGCCCTGCTCGACGACCTTCCAGGTGATCACCATCGAGGAGTTGGCGTCGGTCTCCATCAGGGTGCGACTGCCCGGCTCGGTCACGTTGAACAGGCAGTCCCTGACCCGCTTCTCGGTCGCCTGCAGGCGCCAGTGCACCTGCGTCCCCGCGCCCGTGCCGCCGGCCCGCACCTCGTACTCGCTGTACTGCGCCGGCAGCAGCTTCGGCCGCGTCACGGCGTAGTCGGCCAGCGCCTCGTACACCCGCTCGGGGCTCGCCGGGTAGCTGCGCTCGGTGGTGGCGTACACCTGTCCCATGATCCGTACTCTCCTCTGACTGCTCCGGTGGCACCGTTCAATCCAAGCCAACCACAGCAGCCACCGGGTTACGCTGGCCGGTGTGCTGACCGAGGTGACCGCTCTCCGCTACCTGGACCCGCTGCGCGCCGGGGGCTCCGTGCCCGGCATCGTGGAGACCGACGACCTGGGCACCTATGTGGTGAAGTTCAGCGGCGCCGCCCAGGGCCACAAGGCGCTGATCGCCGAGGTGGTGGTCGGCGAACTCGCCCGGCGGCTCGGCCTGCGGGTGCCCGAGCTGGTCCTGGTGGACTTCGACCCCGAGGTGGCCGCACACGAGCCGGACCCGGAGATCCAGGACATCCTGCGCGGCAGCGCCGGGCGCAACCTCGGCATGGACTACCTGCCGGGCGCCCGGGACTTCAAGCCCGGCATGATCGACGTCGACCCGCTCGAGGCCGGCCGGGTGGTCTGGCTGGACGCGCTGACCGGCAACGTCGACCGCAGCTGCCGCAACCCCAACCTGATGGTCTGGCACAACCGGCTCTGGCTGATCGACAACGGCGCCGGGCTGATCTTCCACCACCGCTGGTCCGGCGCGGCCGGCTCACTGCTCAAGCGGTACGACCTCAGCGACCACGCACTCGGCGCCCACCACCCGGACGTCGCGGCCGCCGACGCCGCGCTGGCCCCGCTGGTCACCCCGGAGCTGCTGCGCGAGGTGGTCGCCCTGGTACCCGAGGAGTGGCTGACGGACGAGCCGGGCTTCGACTCGGTCGAGCAGCTCAGGGACGCGTACGTGACCCAACTCGCCACCCGCGCCGCCCAGTCGGCCGCCTGGCTGCCGGACGGCTTCGCCACGCCGGACCAACTCAGGCAGACCGCCGCCGACCGCGCCGCCGCCACCCGGGCGGGCCGCCCGACCTGGCTCCAGGACGTCCCCGACCTCTCCGGCCGGCCCCGGACGCGCTGACCGGCGCTGACCGTTACGAAGCCGCGGGGTCGGGGAGCAGCGGGAGCTCCGGCGGCACCGGGCCGGTGTACGGCGTCCAGCCCGGCGGCGCCTGCTCCGGCTCGAACGTGGGCAGGTCCATCATCAGGTACGGCACCAGATACTCGCCGTACGTCCCGAGGCAGAACCCGACCGCGAGCAACGCGACCTTCGCGACCCCGTCCATCCGGCGGACCTTGCTGTACCGGATCACCAACCCCGCCACCAGCAGCCCGAGCACCGACCCGGTCAGCGAGAGGCCGACCGTCCCGAGCACCCTGACCGGCTGCTCCCCGCGCGCCGCAGTGGCCGCTCCGTAGCCGACCACGAGCGTCAGCCCCGCCAGCACGGGCAGGGCTGCCACCAGACTGCCCGTCAGCACGGCCAGGCTCCAACGACGGTGGTGGGCCGGGTGTTCGGCGCTGTTCATCTCCATGGGCGGCAGCATCCCGCCCTGACGGCACCCCCGCCTGAGGACGAGTACTCAGGCGGGGGGGGTTAGCGCCTCAGCCACGCCACCACTGCACGGCGGTGGCCGCGTTGCCGCTGCCCCGGCCGGTGGGCACCGACTGCCTGAGCCTGCCGACCGAGCTTCCCGGCGTGGTGAACGTGGCCTCGACCGGCGTGAACGGCAACAAGTCCTTCTTCTCCAGCTATGGCCAGGGCAAGATCACGGTCGCGGCCGCGTGCGGGGAGGCCATCGAAGTGCCCTGCATGTAGCCGTACTTGTTGCCCCGGACGGTGGAGAGGATGCGACCGTTCCTCGCCGGGGTGTTCGGGATCTGGTAACGGGAGTCGCCGCCGGGGGCCGCGACCGTGATCTTGCCCTGGCCATAGCTGGAGAAGAAGGACTTGTTGCCGTTCACGCCGGTCGAGGCCACGTTCACCACGCCGGGAAGCTCGGTCGGCAGGCTCAGGCAGTCGGTGCCCACCGGCCGGGGCAGCGGCACGGTGTCGTCCGGGCTGCTGTCGTCGGTGGTCTTGTGCGCCAGGTCGATGTTCTCGTTGCCCGCCGCCGCGACGCTCAGCACACCGTTGCGCTCGGCGAAGGCGGTGGCCCGCCGGACGGCGGTCAGGATGGCCGCCTGGTCCGGGTCACTGGCGCAGTTGAACAGCCAAGGGTCCACGTAGTAGCTGTTGTTGGTGACCTGGAAGTGGTGCTCGCCGGCCCAGACGAAGCCGCAGACGGCGTACTCCGGGTAGATGAACCCGCCGTCGTCCACCACCTTCACCGCAGCCAGCTTGACGTTCGGGGCGACCCCGAGCACGCCCTTGCCGTTCTTGGCGGCGGCGATGGTGCCCGCGACGTGGGTGCCGTGGTCGCTGGTGGTGGGCTGCCAGGCCTGGAAGTCGGTGTTCGGCCGGCCGTTGTCGATGCAGGACACCGACTGCGAGGCGTCGACGTTGGCGGCCAGGTCCTCGTGGGTGGCGTCGATGCCGGAGTCGAGCACGCCGACCGTCACCCGGCGGCTGCCGAGGCTGGTCCGGTGCGCCTCGGGGACGCCGATGGCACCCAGCGACCACTGGTCGGCCTGCAGCGGCTCGTCCGCTCCGGCGGCCGGCGTGGCGGCCATCAACCCGGCCGGTGGGGTGGCGAGTTCGACGGTGTCGTCGCCGATACCCGCGGTGACGGCCTTGGTCCGGCTGGCGCCGACCGAGTCGACCACGTGAGAGGCGCGCAGCCCGGCCGCGAAGGTGGTGGAGTCCGAGCGGGCGATGATCACGCCGATCTGCTCGTAGGACTGCACCACCGTGCCGCCGAGCCGGGCTATCGCGCGTTCGGCCAGCATGACCTGGCCGTGGTTGGCCTTGGTGTTGACCAGGTAGTTGAGCAGTGGCCCGGTCTCCGCCGTGGCGCCGTCCGCAGCGACCGCGGTGCCGGTCGGCAGCGTCAGCGTCCCCGCCGCCACCAGGGCCAGCCCGGCCACCCCGCGTCCGAATCGGCCTGTCCGAGGAACTCTCATAGGGGTTGGCCCTCCCGAGTCTCCGCCCGCGCCTACGGATGGCAGGCGCATGAGCTGCCCGGGACGGTAGTGACCAAGGACCACCCTCCGCAAGAGGTACGCACCGCCACCTCGTGCTGGGCACACGATCTTCCGACCGTGCGCCCAGCATCCACTGACGGTCGGTCAGTTACCCGAACAGTTCACCGTAGGTGGCCATCGCGGTCGCGACGTCCGCCTGGGCCCAGAACCGGTGGTAGGTGAAGACCGGCGCCGGGCCGCCGTCCAGGTAGGCCTGGACCTTGGCGAAGGCGGGGTCGTTCTTGTAGAAGGAGCGCATCGAGAGGAAGGTGGAGGTGGAGTTGACCGGGTCGCCGTTCGGCATGGTCCCGGTCCAGCCGGCGGGCACCGAGACGGTGTCCTTGAAGCGGCTGTAGTCCGTCCGGGTCTCCGGCACCGCGATGCCCAGCGCGTCCTGGTGGTTGCCCCACATCCCGTCCAGCAGCTTCTGCGCCGCCGTCTTCGCGGCCGCGTTGCCGGACTTCGCCGCGTAGTACGAGAGCAGCTTGGCGTAGGAGCCGGCCACCCCGACGTCCTGGGTGTAGTCGACCACGCTCACGTGCAGACCGGTGTTGGCGCCGGGTGCGGCGGCGTTCCAGGTGTCCGGCTTGCCGCTCCAGGCCAGCGTGGACGGGATCCGGTAGGTGCCGTCGGCGTTGAAGGTGGTCTGGCCGAGCGCCCAGGTCACCCACTTGTCCAGCACGGCCTTGGCCTTGGCGTCGCCACTGGCGTAGTAGTACTCCGCAACCCGCTCCAGACCCCAGGTCTGGAACCCGAACCACTGGTTGCTCGGCGGGTCGTGGTAGACCGGTGCCTCGTCGTAGTACATCCCGTAGAAGGTCGGGGTGCCGGCCGGCGGGGCCGCGTAGCTCCCCTCCCAACTGTTGGTCGCCCCACCGGAGATGGCGCCCTCACTGGACTGCAACCACTGCACGAACTCCACCTGGCGGGTCAGGCTGGTGGCCCAGTCCGCCTTCCCGGTGGCCGACTTGGGCGCCAGCGCGGGGTCGTTCACCAGGGCGTAGGCGGCCATCGGGTTCTGGTACCCGCCGTGCGCGGCACCGTCGCCGATCCGCCAGGCCCAGCCGGAGTTGGCGTCGGTCGCGCCGCCCCAGGCGTAGTACCAGGAGAGCAGGTAGTGGGAGGAGTCCTTGCCGGTGCCCGCCGGGCAGGCGGCGGGGCCGACGCAGTTGCCGATCTTCTTGAAGTACTTGTCGAAGAACGAGTACCGCAGGTAGTCGCCCATCTTGCCCGCCTTGGCGACGGTGGTCGAGACCTGGCCGCCGTTGCCCTGCGCCTTGGCCCAGGTGTCCGCCCAGTAGGCGGCCTGGACCGCCCGGGCGTCGGCGTCCGGCGCGTCGGTGAACTTCCACTGCTTGGCGTACGAGGCGTCCTTGACGAACAGGTCGAGGAAGCCGTTCTTGCCGCCGTAGGTGAAGTTGTCGCAGGTCGGCTGCGGGATGGTCTCCCAGACCGACTCCTGCGAACCGCGCTGGTAGGTGTTGATGTACGACGGACCGGTGTCGGTCGGTCCGGCCTCGCACTTGCCGGGCGAGTTCCCGAAGCCGTAGACGTTGTCGACGTCCTGCAGCCAGTGCATGCCGTAGATGTCACTGGTGCCGTACGTGCTGGACAGCTCGGCCGCGATCGGGTCCCGCCCCGCGGCCACCGAAGTGTCCAGCGGCGCTGGGTAGTTGCCAGGAAGCGGCATCTCGGGGGCGTAGGTGGCGGGCTTGGCCGCGTTGTAGAAGCTGTTGGTCGGCTGGTCCGCGTGGGTGGGGATCATGTACGTCTCCATGAGCGTCCACGCCGCGTTGAACTTGGACCAGTCCTTGCTGACCCGGCCGTACTGGGCCTCCAGCCAGAGCAGGTAGCTGTAGGCCTCCGAGGTGGTCTGGTGCCCGTGGTCCGGCGCCTCGACCAGCAGGGTCTCCACCGAGTGGTACGGGATGCCCTCCGGCGAGAAGTAGCCGTTCGCCGGGTCCTTCAGCTTGCTGTAGAGCTGGAGGAAGCGGTCGTTGTACACACCCGTACCGGCGGCCAGTTCGGTCACCGTGACGGCGGCGGCGGTGTGGCCGGTGGCCGAGGCGGTGAAGGTCGCCGAGCCGGTGCCGGTCGCGTCGGCGGTCAGCGTGACGGTCTGCGCGGTGGCCCAGTTGGTGGGCGTGAAGGTCAGACTGGCACCACCGCTGACGGTCAGTCCGGTGTTGCCCGAGGTGCGGGCGGTGGTCACCGTGACGTTGGCGGTGGGCTGGGCGGAGAGCTTCACCGTGAAGGTGCCGGTCTTCCCCTGGGTGACCGAGAGGCTGACCGACGTGGCGGTGATGGCCGGCCCGGCCGCCACCGTGATGCCCGACGGGGCGGACTCGCCGGTCGCGCCGGTGCTGTCGTACGCCTTGGCGTAGACCGAGTGGCTGCCGGAGGCGGCACCGGCCCAACTGAAGGAGTACGGCGCGGTGGTGTCGGTGGCCAGCAGGGTGGCGTTGTCGTAGAACTCCACCTTGCTGATGCTCGCGCCGTCGCTCGCGGCCGCCGTGGCGGCCAGCGGGACGGCGGCTCCGGCGGCGTAACTGGCCCCGGGGGCCGGGCTGGTGAGCGTGGTGACCGGGGGCTGGTGGGCGCCGGTGCAGGTGGTGCCGTTGACCGCGAAGGCGGTGGGGGCGGCATTGCTGCCGGTGTAGCTGAAGTTGGCGCCGGGGGTGGCGTTGCCGCCGGGGGCGATGGTGGCGTTCCAGGAGAGGCTGCTGACGGTGACGTTCTTGCCGGTCTGGGCCCAGGTGCCGCTCCAGCCGCTGCCGGAGAGGGTCTGGTTGCCGGTGTAGGCGTAGCTGAGGGTCCAGCCGTCGATGGCGGCGGTCCCGACGTTGTTGATCTTCACGTTGGCGGTGAAGCCGCTACCCCAGTCGTTCACGGAGTAGTCGACGGCGCACTGGATCACGGCTGCCGAGGCCGGCGTGCCGACCATCGTGGTGAGCCCGGCGGCCAGCAGCGTGAGCGCTGTACCGAGTGCGGGCAGGCGGGAACTGCGGGAGGTGGGGGGTGGCATGACGGCTCCTGCGGGAGGGGGCTGCGGGTGGGGGAACTGTTCGCTGAGCGCGAGGCATGGCACTCGCAACTGTGGGAGCGCTCCCAAATATCGGGAGCGGCTGAGCGGCTGTCAAGAGATTGCGCAGCCGGGGCAGTTGGCAACTCCCTTCCGGCTGGCTATGTTTCTGGTCGGGCCTGTGGGAGCGCGCCCATATTTCGTCAGTTACTAGGAGCGGGACATGTCCCTGCGCCACACCGCGCTCGCCCTCGGCGGCGCGCTCGCCGCCACGGTCGCACTGGTCGGACCGATCGCCGGTTCGTCCTCGGCCGCGACCGTCGCCTGTACCGTCGACTACTCCGTGAACGACTGGGGTAGCGGCTTCACCGCCAACGTGAAGATCAACAACGTCGGGACCGCCGCCCTCGACGGCTGGACCCTCAGCTACGCCTACACCGGCAACCAGACCCTCTCCGGCAGCGGCTGGAGCGGCACCTGGGCCCAGACCGGCAAGAACGTCACCGTCAGCAGCCTCTCCTGGAACGCGAGCATCGCGCCCGGTGGGAGTGCTACTCCTGGCGCCAACTTCAGCTACAGCGGCGCGAATTCGGCGCCCACGTCGTTCGCGGTCAACGGGGTGGTGTGCAACGGGGCGGCGTCGCCTTCGCCCTCCTCGTCTCCGTCGCCCTCCCCTTCACCCTCGCCATCGCCCTCTCCGTCGCCCTCGCCGACCGCGTCCACGCCCCCGGGGGTCGCGCCCGACCTCAAGGTCTCCGGCAACTCCCTGGTCAACGCGGCCGGTTCGCCGGTCGTCCTGCACGGCGTCAACCGCTCCGGCACCGAGTACATGTGCGTCCAGGGGTACGGGTTCTTCGACGGTCCGGTGGACGCCGCCTCGATCGCCGCGATCAAGAGCTGGAAGGTGAACGCCGTCCGGGTCCCGCTCAACGAGGACTGCTGGCTCGGCCAGTCGAACGTCAACCCGGCCTACGGCGGCGCCAACTACCGTGCCGCCATCAAGGGTTGGGTCGACTCGCTACGCACCGCCGGGCTGACCCCGATCGTCGAGATGCACTGGAGCCGCGGCCTGTACACCGGCAACTCCGCCGGCTGCTCCGACACCAACGCCACCTGCCAGAAGCCGATGCCGGGCGCGAACGCCGTCCCGTTCTGGACCTCGGTCGCCGAGACCTTCAAGGGCACCAACTCGGTGGTCTTCGACCTGTTCAACGAGCCGTACGCGGACCGGTCCGAGTCCTCGCTCGCCCAGGGCTGGCTCTGCTGGCGGGACGGCGGCACCGCCTGCCCCGGCATCGGGTACCAGGTGAGCGGCATGCAGACCCTGGTCAACACCGTCCGGGCCACCGGCGCCGCCAACGTCATCCTGCTCGGCGGCCTGGCCTACTCCAACGATCTCGGGCAGTGGCTCGCCCACAAGCCCACCGACCCGACCGGCAACCTGGGCGCGGCCTGGCACGTGTACAACTTCAACACCTGCTCCAGCGCAGCCTGCTGGGACTCCACGCTGGCCCCGGTCGCGGCCCAGGTCCCGCTGCTGGCCGGTGAGATCGGTGAGAACACCTGCGGCCACGCCTTCATCGACCAGGTGATGTCCTGGCTCGACAGCAAGAAGATCTCCTACCTCGGCTGGACCTGGAACACCTGGAACTGCAACTCCGGCCCCGCCCTGATCACCAGCTACGACGGCACCCCGACCGGCTTCGGCGCCGGCTTCCGCGACCACCTCCTCAGCCTCGGCTGAGCCGACCCGCGGGCTCCGCTCCACCCGGGGCGGAGCCCGGTACTGCCTGGCCCCCAGGTCGGCGGGCAGGGGCAGGACGAGCAGGAGGGGACCGCGCGGCGAGCGGGCCTGGCGGGCAAGCCGGGGATAAGTTCAGGCGGCATGGAGGAACCCATCTACTACGTTGACCACTCGGACATCCGCGAGGGCAGGCTCGCGGACGTCAAGCACGGGATGCGTGACCTGGCCGCGTTCGTCGAGGCACGCGAGCCGCAGCTGATCGCCTATCACTTCTACCTCGACGAGTCCGAGTCCGAGTCCACGATGACCGTGGTGGCCGTCCATCCCGATTCGGCGTCGCTGGAGCTCCATCTGGAGCTCGGCTGACCGAAGTTCCACGCGTTCGGTGCACTCATCCGGATGAGATCCATCGACGTGTACGGGCGGCCGAGCCCGGTGGTCATGGAGCGGCTCCGGCAGAAGGCCGAGATGCTCGGCGGAGGCACCGTCACCCTCCACACCCGGCAAGCGGGCTTCAGCCTGGCGCAGCCGTCCCGGGACACCACCTGAGGGGTGGTGGTCGGCTCAGAGGCCGTACAGGCGCCGGGCGTTCTCCGAGGAGACCAGGCGGGTGATCCGGTCGGCGTCCGCCGCCGTGCAGGCGCCGTCCGACTGCCAGTCGGTGAGCAGCCGGGCCAGGGCGTGGCGGTACTGGGCGGCGCCGACCGCGTAGAGCTCGGGGAGGCCGTAGGCATCGGTGGAGAACAGCAGCTTGCCGAACGGGGCGAGTTCGAGGTACTCGCCGAGCACGGTGGCGGCGCGGGGGCCGGCGTAGGAGAGGGTCAGGCCGAGGTCGGCGTACACGTGCGGGAAGGCCTGGGCGAGCCAGGCGGCCTGGCGGTGGTACGGGTAGGCGTGCAGCAGGACCAGCGGGGTGCCGGTCGGTTCGACGGCACGGATGAAGTCGGTGAGCAGGGACGGGTCGGCGCGGTGGAGGGTCAGGTCCGGATCGCCGAAGCCGGTGTGGAGTTGGAGCGGCAGACCCAGGTCGACGGCGGTCCAGAGGAGTTGGCGCAGCAGAACCGGGTCGGTCAGGCGGCGGCCGGGGTGGTGGGTGGCTGCGGCACGGGTGACCTCGGCGGGGTGGGGGCGTTCGGCGGGGATGGCGAGGCCGTGCCGGTAGGCGAGGACCGACTTGAAGGCGATGGCGGAGGCGGCAGCCGTGCGGAGGGCCGCCTCGACGGCGGCTGACCAGCCCGCAGCCGGGGCGTCGATCGGCTCCGCGATGCTCTCCAGCCGTACCACTTCCCGGACTTGGGCACCAGACAGCTCGGCGAGGGTGGGCATTGGGAGCAGCGGGTGGCCGGCTGCGGCGGTGAGACCGGTGTCGACAAAGCAGTGGCTGATGCCGGTGGTGGCGAGCAGGCGGCGGGCGGCTTCGGCGGGGCCGAGTTCGCGGCGCCGGGCGAGGTAGTCGGGCATCGGTGTGTGCGCGGGGAGGCCGAGGGCCGGTGGGCACCAGCGGCGGACCGCCAGGCCGAGCGAGCTGTCGAACGGTGAAGTCCCGGGCGCGGGTGGGCGGTCGGACTCGGTGAGCAGGCTCGCGAAGGCGGCGTCGTCGAGGTCGGCGAGGGTGATGCTGTGGCAGTGCTGGTCGATCACGGGCTCAGTACCTGTCGACCGTCGCCGCGATGACCTGCTCGGGCGTGCTGCCGGCGAAGAGCTCGATCTCCGCCTGACGGACCGCCAGGACTGCGGCGTGGAGTGAGGCGCCGAGTGCTTCGCGGAGCAGCACCGAGGATTCGAATGCCGTCACGGCCTCCGCCAGGCTTGCAGGCAGGCGCTCGACCGTGCCCAGGGCCGCCGGGTCGCCGTTCACCTCGTCGGGCAGCGGCTTTCCGGTGTCCAGGCCGTCCAGACCTGCGGCCAGCACTCCGCCGATCATCAGGTAGGGGTTGGCGATGGCGTCGAAGCACTTGAGTTCAGCGTTGGCCTGGCCGGCGATGGAGCCCTTGATCAGGCGCAGTGCGGCCTCCCGGTTCTCCAGCCCCCAGCAGCGGAACGGGCCCGACCAGCGGGACGGCTGCAGCCGCAGGTAGCTGGCGACGCTCGGTGCGCCGAGCGCGAGCAGCGCGGGCAGGTGGTCCAGCACTCCGGCCAGGAAGTGTTCGGCCTCGGGGTGCAGGCCGTGCGGGCCGGGGCCGCCGTGGCCGAGGTTCTGGCCGTCGCGCCAGAGGCTGAAGTGCAGGTGGCCGCCGTTGCCGACCCCGTCGGGGGTGAGCGCGGGCGCGAAGGTGGCCCGCAGGCCGTGCCGGGCCGAGACGGCGCGGATGGTGTGACGGACCAGCACGGTCGTGTCGGCCACCTCCACGGGGCCCTCCGGAGCGACCGAGACCTCGAACTGCCCTGGCGCGTACTCGGGATGGAGCTGGAGCACCGCCAACTGCTGTTCCGTCAGCGCCCGGAGCACGTCCCTCAGGTAGTCGGAGAGGTCGGCGAACCGGTGCAGCCCGTACGCAGGTGCCGTGGTGGCCGGCGCCCCGGTCGCGTCGGTGACCACCCACTCGACCTCGATCCCGGCCTGCACGGTGAGGCCACGCCGCCCGGCCGCCTCCACCATCCGCCGGGCGAACCGTCGTTGGCAGCCGGGGTGCGGCGTACCGTCCTGGGCGTACCGGTCCGCCGGGGCCCAGGCCCAGTCGGGCTGAGCCGCCAGCGGCACCAGCCGGTCGAGGTCGGGGATCAACCGCAGGTCCCCGTCCGGGCCCTGGCTGAACGGGCTGCTGGTCATCGAGTCGTCCAGCAGGAACAGGTCGAAGCTCGGCGCGGCCCCGACGCCCCACTCGGCGGCATGCTCCAACTGCCGTACGGGGAAGGTCTTCACTCGGCTGATCCCGGAGTTGTCGACCCAGCTGGTCGCCACCCCGTCGACACCTTCACCGGTCAGCCGGGCAGCGGCCAGCCTGGCCTGGGCAGCCCGCTCGGCGCGGGACGGGGCGCTGTTCATGCCGCCCATGCTCACCCATCACGAGGGCGCGGAGAACGCCCTGTCACTCGTCCGGCGGCAGTCGGCCACCCGTGCGGGTGCCTACGCGTACGGAACCAACTCGGTGGTGGCGAGGTCGAAGCCGAACGGCGCCGGAATCGGCACCGACTGGCCGAACTTGGCGGTGTAGCGCTGCCGGTAGCCCTCGGGACCCGGCTCGGTGAACATCGCGATCGAACTGTCCCTCGGGTCGATGAGCAGGTACACCGGGATCCCCATCAGAGGGTAATCACGGACCTTACCCACCCAGTCGTTCTCGGGGTTCGACGGCGAGACGATCTCGACCGCTATCGCCGCAAGGTCGGCAGGGATCTCGTTCCCAGCCGTCAGCGCCGCCGCCAGCGGGATGTACGCCAGGTCGGGGTTGCGCAGCTTGCCCACTTCCGGTGACGCGAGATCGGTGTTCTCCGTGGGCATCAGGTCGGACGGCCGGTTGGCATCGAACTGCTCACGGACCACCAGCAGATTGCGCTGATGAATCAGCAACGGGCCCGCCATCATGATGATCTCGTCGCCGGAGACCTCTACTTTGAAGCCTGGCGGGGGACTGAGGCTCTCCGCATACTCCAGGAGCCGCAGGTGGTGCGCGGGAGGCTGGGTCATGTCCCCATCCTCCTACACTTCCGGCGCGAAGCGGGCGACCAGGTCGCCGGCGGTGAGGCGGTCGAGGCCGGAGGTGGCGTCGAGGGAGCCGGGGTAGAGGCGGTAAAGAGTGCCGGTCAGGGTGGGAGTGGCGGGAAGGTCGGCGTTCAGGACGGCCAGGAAGGCGTGCCGGTCGGTGAGCCCGGCAGGGTCGAACGGGCCGGTGCTGTCCGGGTGGTGGCGGTCGCGGATCCGGGTGGCGAAGGTGGTGGTGGACTCGTCCGGGGCGCGGTGGTAGGTGGCGACGGTGTTGCCGGAGCGGATCAGGACCTGGTCGGTGGTGGCGGCCGCGGTGGCGGCGGCCAGGTCGTCGAGGGTGGCCCGGGCGCCGGGGGTGAAGTGGTGCAGGACGTCGGAGGCGAGCACGCCGAGGCGGCCGGAGTGGCGGCGGACGTCGTGCAGGCCGCCGGTGCCGCCGAGGTTGAGGTCGGTCCAGGTCCAGTGGCGTTCGGCCAGGTCGATGATCATCGGTACGGCCACCTTGGCGGCACCGGCCAGGTCGAGTCGCTGGGTGACGTGCTTCGGGTCGAGCGGGCCGGACGACCGGCCGGGCTCGCTCAGGGTCATGAAACCGGTGTAGGCGTCCGGGAGTTCGTCGAAGGCGACGTCGTTGTAGCTGAACACCACGACCACGGCGTACCGGGCGCCGGCGGCGGCCAGCCCGGCCAGGTCGAGGTCGACGAACTCGGTCGCGCCGTTCGGCGCCGAGGTGAAGTCGCCGGAGTGCACCGCCGTCCGGGCGCCGTACACCAGCTTGGTGTAGTCGCACAGGCCGGTGAGCGCCCAGTCCGCGTCGTAGAACGCCACCGAGAGGTCGAGGTCGACCCGGACGCCCTGGGGCTGGAGCCAGTGCAGGAAGAGCCGCAGGCGGCCACCGCCGGGCAGCGGCAGCACGCTGCCTCGCGGCACCGCGACCAGCGAACGGGCGCTGGCCCGCTCCACGGCCGGTACGGTCAGACCCGTCAACTCCTCGTCCAGCAGCGCCAGATCGTACCGGTCCTGACCGGCGACGGCCCGGCGGAGCAGTTCGGCCTCGATCAGCGCGCAGACCGGTGCACTGAGCTGCGCGGGCAACGCGGCGCCCCAGTCGGTACGGGCATGGGTGTGCGCGGTGTGGCCGCGCGGGAAGTACAGCCGGCGCTCGTTGTCCGGCCGGGGCGCGCGCAGCCGTCCGTACGCGCCGAGCAGCGGGCCGGGCGCGACCTTGCGCAGGGTGTCCGGGAGGACAGCGAGCAGCGCGGGCGGGCAGGGTGCGTCGGGCGCCCAGCGATAGTGGGTGCGGAGCAGGTGGTGCAGTCGGCGCGCCAGTTCGCCCGGGCGGTGGGCGAGCAGGGTGACGGCTCCGGGTACGTCGCCGGTCGCCAGCGCGGCCTCGACCCGGGAGGCGAAGGTGGTGACGGTCAGTCGGTTCCGTCCACCGGCGGTGCCCGCGGTGGGCAGCGAGGCAGTCAACAGGCTTTCACCCAACGGGTGTTGGAGCAGGTCGGTACCCCGGACCACCGCGAAGGCGGCAGCCGCGTTCGGGAACCGGCGGTGGTACTCGTACGGATGCAGCGCCTCCCCCGCGCGCTGCCAGGCGGCGCGGTGACGCAGCATGTCCTCGGCCGCACCGGCGAGCGGCAGCGCCTCCAGGGCGGCGAGCAGCGCCCGGCGGAGCGGGCGCGGGACGCCGAGCAGCCGGGGCGGCTTGTCGGCCAGCAGGTCGGGGTCGGCGCCGCACCAGGCCCAGAGCAGCCGCAGCACGTCGGTGGCGGTGCCGAGCCTGGCCGCCAGGGCGGGCAGTGTGCCGGGCAGGTCACGGTGCAGGAGTTCGGCCAGCACGGTGGCCTTGGTCTCCCGGACCGGGATCGCCTCGGGCAGCCAACTACCGGGATCGGCAGGCGCGTTGTCGAGCAGAACGGCTAGGTCGTCACGGTCCTGCGGGCTGAGCGGGGTCTGCCGGGCGAGCAGTCGGCCCAGCTCCGCCAGGGCGGCGTCGGCCGGTTCGACGGCCAGCCGGAGCCGGTGCAGCACGGCATCGGCCCGGATCTCGCGGCTGGCGGGCGGTGCGTCGGCACCCGTCAGTTCCGTCCGGCAGAGCGGGCAGCACCCGAGCTCGACCATTTCGTCCAGGCAGTCCGCACAGATCAGGTGCCCGCACGGAGCGAGCTGCTCGACGGACCGCCCGAGGTCGCACCAACTGCAGGTCAGCTCGGGCTGATTGCGCAGAAAGGCGTGGATCCGGGCCGAGTAGAGCGAGTGCGCCTCGCGGGAGACGCTGTCCGGGAAGCCGCGGAACAGCGGCTGGTGGCGGCGCTCGTTGCCGGTCAGCAGGTCGATCCGGCGGAGCAGGTCGGTGCCGGTCTGCTTGAGCGCGACCGGGCTCTGCCGGGCGAGCGCGGCGTGCAGCGGGGCGGTCAGCCGGTAGCCACGGAGTGCGAGGTCGGACTCCAGCACGGCCAGCCCGTCCCGGCTTCGCCGGTCCGGTTCGGCGCCGGGGCGGGTCGGGACGACGACCAGGCTCTGGCGGTGCAGCAGGAGTGTGTCGAGATCGCGGCTCATCGCGGTGGCTTCTTCCCCCTCGGGACGCCTCACGGGGCGGTGCCCCGGGCGGAGATGTCAGTGCGGGGGCGGAGAATGGGCGCACTCGGATTCATTGAGAGTGAGTGAGAAGGAAGCACGCCACGGAGCCGCCCCCGCGGCGCTCACCCTAATCGGCCGGGGCCCTGTCAACCCACTGGTTTTCAGATGTGACGCAGGTCACATCATCCGCCGAAATATCCGGGGACACTCTCCCCGTTTGACGCTATGTTCGAGTTATCCGGGGAATCAGTCCCCGGTACGGGGGCCCGAGGGGAGTTGGACCATGACTGTCACCGCCGCCGAAAAGGCGACCGCGCCACGCCTACGGGCCGACGCCTCACGCAATCGGGCGCGGATCATCGAGGCCGCCCGGGAGGCGTTCGTCGAGCAGGGGCCGGATGTCCCGCTCGACGAGATCGCCCGCCGGGCCGGCGTCGGCAACGCGACGGTCTACCGCAACTTCGCCGACCGGCGCGAGCTGATCCACTACGTGACCCTCTCGGTGATGCACAAGATGATCGGCCACGCCGAAGCGGCGACGGCCGAGGAGCCGGACGCGTTCGCAGCGGTCGCCCGCTTCACGCACGCGGCCGCCGACGAGCGGATCAGCGCGCTCTGCCCGTTGATCTCGCAGCACGGCGACCCGGACGCCCCCGAGCTGGAGCAGGCCGGTGAGCAGCTGAAGGACACCGTGGTCGAGCTGATCACCCGAGCCCAGCAGGCCGGGCTGTTCCGTACCGACATCGGTCCCGGCGACTACCTGGCCACCGTCACCCAGCTCACCCGGCCGCTGCCCGGCACCGACTGCATGGCGGTGGACGGCTTCGTCCACCGCCACCTCCAGATCCTGCTGGACGGCATGCGGGCCCCGGCCCGCTCCGAGCTGCCAGGTCACGCCGTGACCATGGAGGACCTCCGCCAATCCGACTGACGCCGTACCTGACGCCACACCAGCTCTGCACCTGACGCCACACCTGACACCTCATCGACTTCCGCGCCGCCCCAGCCATCCGGCGCGCCCAGTTCTCCCAGCTTTCACAGAACCTCGCACCTAAGTGGGTACCTCCATGTCCGGAACCGTCGCACCGCCCGATCCACGCCGCTGGAAGGCGCTCGGCTTCATCGGCCTCGCGCAGCTGATGGTCGTCCTCGACGCCACCATCGTGAACATCGCCCTGCCGTCCGCCCAGGCGGACCTCGGCATCACCGACGGCAACCGCCAGTGGGTCATCACGGCCTACGCGCTCGCCTTCGGCAGCCTGCTCCTGTTCGGCGGCCGGATCGCCGACCTCTGGGGCCGTCGTCGCACCTTCATCGTCGGCCTGATCGGCTTCGCGCTGGCCTCCGCCCTCGGTGGCGCGGCCGCCAACACCGGCATGCTGCTCGGCGCCCGCGCCCTGCAGGGTGTGTTCGGCGCGCTGCTCGCCCCGGCCGCCCTCTCGCTGCTCGCGGTGATGTTCACCACCGGCCAGGAGCGGGCCAAGGCGTTCGGCATCTACGGTGCGATCGCCGGTGGTGGTGGCGCCATCGGTCTGATCCTCGGCGGTCTGCTCACCGAGTACCTGAACTGGCGCTGGACCTTCTTCGTCAACATCCCGTTCGCGGTGGTCGCCGCGGTCGGTGCGGTCATGGTGATCCGTGAGCCCGCCGAGGGCCGTAACCGCAACAAGCTGGACATCCCCGGCGTGCTGCTGGTCACCTCCGGTCTGGTCGCGCTGGTCTACGGCTTCACCCGGGCCAACGAGGACGGCTGGGCCGCGGGTGTGACGATCGGTCTGTTCGTCGCCTCCGCCGTGCTGCTCGCGCTCTTCGTCCTGGTCGAGTCCAAGGTGAAGGCCCCGCTGCTGCCGCTGCGCGTGCTCCTGGAGCGCAACCGCGGTGGCGTGTACCTCTCGCTCGGTGTCGCGATCATCGGGATGTTCGGGCTGTTCCTCTTCCTCACCTACTACCTGCAGAAGGTGCTGGACTACAGCCCGGTGACCACCGGCGTCGCCTTCCTGCCGATGGTGGCGGGCATGATCATCGGCTCCACCCAGATCGGCACCCGGCTGATGACCCGGGTCGCCCCGCGCAAGCTGATGGCTCCCGGCTTCGTGACCGCGGCCCTCGGCCTGCTGATCTTCACCCAGATCGGTACCGACACCTCCTACCCGGCGGTGATCCTGCCCGGTCTGATCCTGATGGGCCTCGGCATGGGCACCGCGTTCATGCCCGCGATGAGCCTGGCCACCTACGGCGTCGAGCCGCGGGACGCGGGCGTCGCCTCGGCCATGGTGAACACCTCGCAGCAGGTCGGCGGCGCGATCGGCACCGCGCTGCTGAACACCATCGCGGCCAGTGCCGGCACCGCGTACGTCGCCTCGCACGCGGCCGGTGCCACCAGCCCGCAGCTGCTCCAGCTGAACGCCATGGTGCACGGCACCCAGGTCGCCATCTGGTGGTCCTTCGGCATCATGCTGCTGGCCGCCGCGATCGCGGCGGTCCTGATCAACACCGGTCGCCCGGACGCCCACCCGGCCGCGGCCGCCGGTGCCGAGGACGCTGTCCCGGTGCTGGTGCACTGATCCACCCGTACCACCCGACGGCCCCCGCTCCCTTGAGGAGCGCACGCACCACCGCCGGGCTTCGGGAGCCGCACTGGCGGGGCCGCCGTCCGACGTGCCATCGCACGCCTTCCGGACGCGGTACGGGACTTCAGCGCGATGCACAGCGACAACTCGCACAGCGACAGCTCTCAGTGCGCCTGAGTACCACGGCACAGCCGCAGCACGGCCGGAGCGGACCGGCATGCCGCGTGACGCCGCAACCGTCATCACCTTCTCCCCGCTCCGCCGTACCCTCCTCCCTGCCCTGACGGCCGCTGCTCGACGACGAGCGGGTGCGCCCGGCACGGACGGGCGGCGCGGGGCCCCATGACAAGGAGTCAGGACAATGGAGCGTCCCTTCCCCACCGTCGCGGTCGTCGGACTCGGCACCATGGGCGCCGGCATCGCCGTCGCCGTCGCACACAGCGGGCGCCGGGTGATCGGCATCGAGGCCGGCCCCGACAGCGCGGCCCGCTCGCTGGCCCGGATCGAGGAGGCCACCGCCGAGGCGGTCCGCCGCGAGCGACTGACCCCGCAGGAGCGCACCGCGCTGCTGGCGCTGATCTCGGTCGGCGACCAGCTGGACGCGGCCGCGGTCGCCGACCTGGTGATCGAGGAGGTCCCCGAGCAGCTGGAGCTCAAGCGGGAGATCTTCGCCGAGCTGGACCGGATCTGCCCGCCCGACACGGTGCTGGCGACCGGTACCACCGCACTCTCGGTGACCCGGATCGCCGCCGCCACCGCCCGCCCGGAGCGGGTGCTCGGCCTGCACTTCTTCAACCCCGTGCACACCATGAAGCTGGTCGAGGTGGTCCGCACCGTGCTGACCACTCCTCAGGTCGCCGAGCAAGCCGCCGACTTCGCCCGCGAGCTGGGCAAGGAGCCGGTCGCGGCCGGTGACCGGGCCGGTTTCGTGGTGAACGGGCTGCTGTTCGCGTACCTCAACCAGGCCGCCGCGATGTTCGAGTCCAAGTACGCCACCCGGGAGGACATCGACGCCGCGATGCGGCTGGGCTGCGGCCTGCCGATGGGACCGCTGGCGCTGCTCGACCTGATCGGCGTGGACACCGCGCGGACGGTGCTGGAGGCGATGTACGAGCAGTCCAAGGACCGGCTGCACGCCCCCGCCCCGATCCTCGGCCAGTTGGTCGCGGCCGGACTGCTGGGCCGGAAGAGCGGCCGCGGCTTCTACACCTACCAGGCGCCGGGATCGTCCCGGGTGGTCGCCGAGCCGGGCGGCTCGGCAGTCGCTCCGGTGGCCGGGCGCGAGGTGCGCAGCGTCGGTGTCTGCGGCTCCGGCACGATGGCCACCGGCATCGCCGAGGTGTTCGCCAAGGCCGGCTACCAGGTGATCCTGACCGCCCGCAGCCAGGAGAAGGCGGACCAGGCCAAGGCCCAGCTGGCCCGCTCGCTGGACCGCTCGGTGAACAAGGGCCGGCTGACCGCCGAGCAGCGCGACGCCGCGCTGGCCCAGGTCACCCCGAGCGGCCGGTACGCCGAGCTGGCCGAGGTCGACCTGGTGGTCGAGGCGGTGGCCGAGGACCTGGCGGTCAAGCGCGAGCTGTTCGCCACCCTGGACAAGATCTGCAAGCCGGGCGCGGTGCTCGCCACCACCACCTCCAGCCTGCCGGTGATCAGCTGCGCGACCGCCACCTCGCGGCCGCAGGACGTGATCGGCATGCACTTCTTCAACCCCGCCCCGGCGATGAAGCTGGTCGAGGTGGTCTCCACCGTGCTGACCGCGCCGGACGTCACCAGCACCGTGCTGGCGCTCTGCGGCACGGTGAAGAAGCACGCCGTGGAGTGCGGCGACCGGGCCGGCTTCATCGTGAACGCGCTGCTCTTCCCGTACCTGAACGACGCGGTCCGGATGCTCCAGGAGCACTACGCGACGGTGGACGACATCGACACCGCGATGAAGCTCGGCTGCGGCTACCCGATGGGTCCGTTCGAGCTGCTGGACGTGGTCGGTCTGGACGTCTCGCTGACCATCGAGAAGGTGCTGCACCAGGAGTTCCGCGAGCCGGGCCTGGCCGCCGCACCGCTGCTGGAACACCTCGTCGCGGCCGGCTGCCTGGGCCGCAAGACCGGTCGCGGATTCCGCGACCACGCCCGCCGATGACCGGCCAGGCGCCGGCTTCGGGCGGGCTGCCGGGCAGTCAGCACCCGGTCGGCGGACGGGCCGTACGGCCCGCCTGGGGTCCGGGCTCGGTGACCGGGCGGTGGCCCCGTCCGGTGGTGGCCGCCCCGGTGCCACCAGTGCGCCGGACAAAGCCGGTAGGCCCGCCACCCGGTACGTGTAGCGTTCCGGCCATGGACCGGGAACAGTCATCCGAACAGTCAGCCCCGGAGCGTCCGGAGGGCGTCCGGCCGGCCACCGAGGCCGGGGCCGGCAACCGCCGGGCGGCCGCCCAGCGACAGCAGATGCGGCAGGATCTCGCCTCGGCCGCGATGGAGCTGTTCGCCACCCAGGGGTACGAGGAGACCACGGTCGACCAGATCGCGGCCGCCGCCGGGGTGGCCCGGCGGACCTTCTTCCGGTACTTCAGGTCCAAGGAGGAGGCGATCTTCCCGGACCACGACGACACCCTGGTCCGGGTGGCCGACCTGCTGGCCAGCGCCGACTCCGAGGAGCACCCGCTCGACGTGGTGTGCCGCGGGATCAAGGAGGTGCTCCGGATGTACGCCTCCACCCCGGGCGTCTCGGTGGCCAGGTACCAGCTGATCCGTCAGGTCGCGGCGCTGCGCGAGCGGGAGATCGCGGTGGTCTCCCGGTACGAGCGGCTGTTCACCCGCTACCTGCTGGGCCGCTTCGACGCGGCCGAGGAGATCCCGCCGGGCTGGCAGCGCGGCGGGGACGACGACTCGATGCTGGCCGAGGTCTCGGCGGCAGCGGTGGTGGCGGCCCACAACCACGTGCTGCGGCGCTGGCTGCGGGCCGGCGGCATGGGCGACGTGGAGGCACAGCTGGACCACTCCTTCGACCTCATCCGCACCACCTTCTGGGCGACGGCCCCGAACGGGGTGCGACGGCGCGGCACGGTAGTGGCACCCGGTGCCACTGTGACACCCGGGTCGTCGCTGGAGGCCGCCGCGGTCAGCGCACTGAGTGCCAGCCCCGGGGGTGAGGTTCTCATCACAGTGACCCGGACGGACGCCCCGCTGGAGCAGGTGGTGGACCGGATCAGGGCCGCACTGAGCGGCGCCGCAGGCTGAGGTTTGCGCAGGTCAGAGCAGTTTCAGAGGGCCCGTTCCGGTTCGCCGGGGCGGGCCCTCCGTGCGTCCCTTGGGGTTCGGTCGAACGGTCGTCGGATTCACTCGAATTGATGGCACCCGGTGTCTTTACTAGTGGCACAGGGTGCCACTACCTTGTTCCTCACCAGTCGCGGCGCCGCGGCTCCCCACCTCGGCGCGCCGTGTCCGGGTGCGACACCACCATCCGTCGCAGCCACTCCAGACTTCCCACCCACAGACCGAACCAGCGAAGCCGGTGTCCGCTCCCGGCTCCCCCAGACGCCCTGTGCGCCCTCACACAGGTACGCCTTCGGAGGCAGCCATGAAGGAAATCCTCGACGCGATCCTCAGCACCGACAGCACCCCGGCGGACTTCGCCGGGCTCAAGCTGCCGGAGTCCTACCGGGCGGTGACGCTCCACAAGGACGAGGAGCAGATGTTCGCCGGCCTGGACAGCCGCGACAAGGACCCGCGCCAGTCCCTCCACCTCGACGACGTCGCCCTGCCCGAGCTCGGCCCGGGCGAGGCCCTGGTCGCCGTGATGGCCAGCGCGGTGAACTACAACACGGTGTGGAGCTCGATCTACGAGCCGGTCTCCACCTTCGGCTTCCTGGAGCGGTACGGCCGCCTCTCGCCGCTGACCAAGCGTCACGACCTGCCGTACCACGTGCTCGGCTCCGACCTCGCGGGCGTGGTGCTGCGCACCGGCGCCGGGGTGAACGCCTGGAAGCCCGGCGACGAGGTCGTCGCGCACTGCCTCTCGGTCGAGCTGGAGTCCTCCGACGGCCACAACGACACGATGATGGACCCGGAGCAGCGGATCTGGGGCTTCGAGACCAACTTCGGCGGCCTCGCCCAGATCGCCCTGGTGAAGACCAACCAGCTGATGCCCAAGCCGAAGCACCTCACCTGGGAGGAGGCCGCCTCCCCCGGCCTGGTCAACTCCACCGCGTACCGCCAGCTCGTCTCGCAGAACGGTGCGGGCATGAAGCAGGGGGACAACGTGCTGATCTGGGGCGCCAGCGGTGGCCTCGGCTCGTACGCCACCCAGTACGCGCTGGCCGGCGGCGCCACCCCGATCTGCGTGGTGTCCAACGACGCCAAGGCCGAGATCTGCCGGGCCATGGGCGCCGAGGCGATCATCGACCGGAGCGCCGAGGGCTACAAGTTCTGGAAGGACGAGAACACCCAGGACCCGCGCGAGTGGAAGCGCCTGGGTGGCCGGATCCGCGAGCTGACGGGTGGTGAGGACGTGGACATCGTCTTCGAGCACCCCGGCCGGGAGACCTTCGGCGCCTCGGTCTACGTCACCCGCAAGGGCGGCACCATCGTCACCTGCGCCTCCACCTCGGGCTTCATGCACCAGTACGACAACCGCTACCTGTGGATGTCGCTGAAGAAGATCGTCGGCTCGCACTTCGCCAACTACCGCGAGGCGTGGGAGGCCAACCGCCTGGTCGCCAAGGGCAAGATCCACCCGACCCTCTCCAAGGTCTACACCCTGGAGCAGACCGGGCAGGCCGCCCTCGACGTGCACCAGAACAGGCACCAGGGCAAGGTCGGCGTGCTCTGCCTGGCCCCGCAGGAGGGCCTGGGCGTCCGCGACCAGGAGCTCCGGGAGAAGCACCTGCCCGCGATCAACCGCTTCCGGAACATCTGATGGCCGACCGGGACCGTCCGTGGCTGATGCGGACCTACGCGGGCCACTCGACCGCGAGTGACTCCAACGCGCTCTACCGGAAGAACCTGGCGAAGGGTCAGACCGGTCTCTCGGTCGCCTTCGACCTGCCGACCCAGACCGGCTACGACTCGGACCACATCCTGGCCCGTGGCGAGGTCGGCCGGGTCGGCGTGCCGGTCGGCCACGTCGGCGACATGCGGGCGCTGTTCGACGGCATCCCGGTCGAGCAGACCAACACCTCGATGACCATCAACGCCACCGCGATGTGGCTGCTGGCGCTCTATCAGGTGGTCGCCGAGGAGCAGGGCGCCGACATCGCCAAGCTCACCGGCACCACCCAGAACGACATCGTCAAGGAGTACCTCTCGCGCGGGACGCACGTCTTCCCGCCCGGGCCATCGGTGCGCCTGATCACCGACATGATCGCCTACACGGTCGGGCACATCCCGAAGTGGAACCCGATCAACATCTGCAGCTACCACCTCCAGGAGGCCGGGGCCACCCCGGTCCAGGAGATCGCGTACGCGATGTGCACGGCGATCTCGGTGCTGGACGCGGTCCGCGACTCCGGGCAGGTCCCGGCCGAGCGGATGGGCGAGGTGGTGGCCCGGATCAGCTTCTTCGTGAACGCGGGCGTCCGCTTCGTCGAGGAGATGTGCAAGATGCGCGCCTTCGCCCGGCTCTGGGAGCAGGTCACCCGCGAGCGGTACGGAATCGAGGACCCCAAGCAGCGCCGGTTCCGCTACGGCGTCCAGGTCAACTCGCTCGGCCTGACGGAGGCTCAGCCGGAGAACAACGTCCAGCGGATCGTGCTGGAGATGCTCGCCGTCACCCTCTCCAAGGACGCCCGTGCCCGCGCCGTCCAGCTGCCCGCGTGGAACGAGGCGCTCGGCCTGCCCCGGCCGTGGGACCAGCAGTGGTCGCTGCGGATCCAGCAGGTGCTCGCCTACGAGTCCGACCTGCTGGAGTACGGCGACATCTTCAACGGCTCCGAGGTGATCGAGACCAAGACCGCCGAGCTGCTGGCCGGCGCCGAGGCCGAGATCGCCAAGGTGCTGGAGATGGGCGGGGTGATCCCGGCCGTCGAGTCCGGCTACCTGAAGTCCAACCTGGTCGCCTCGCACGCCGCCCGGCGGGCCAGGATCGAGTCCGGCGAGGACAAGATCGTCGGGGTGAACTGCTTCGACACCACCGAGGAGAGCCCGCTCACCGCGGATCTGGACACGGCCATCATGGTGGTCGACCCGGCCTCCGAGCAGTCCGTGCTGACTGCTCTTCAGCAGTGGCGCGCCGAGCGGGACGAGACGGCCGCCCAGGCCGCCCTGGCGGCTCTCAAGGCCGCCGCCGTGACCACCGACAACCTGATGGCCGCCACGCTCGCCTGTGCCCGCGCCGGGGTCACCACCGGCGAGTGGTCCTTCGCCCTCCGGGACGTGTTCGGCGAGTACCGCGCGCCCACCGGCGTCGGCGGCGCCCCGGTCGCGGTCGCGGCCGAGCCCGGCGGCGAGCTGGCGGCCGTCCGGGAGGCGGTCGCGGCCACCGCGGCCGAGCTGGGCACCGGCAAGCTCCGCCTGTTGGTCGGCAAGCCCGGCCTGGACGGGCACTCGAACGGCGCCGAGCAGATCGCCGTCCGGGCCCGCGACGCCGGCTTCGAGGTGGTCTACCAGGGCATCCGTCTGACGCCCGAACAGATCGTCTCCGCCGCCGTCGCCGAGGACGTGCACTGCGTCGGCCTGTCGATCCTGTCGGGTGCTCACCCCGAGCTGGTTCCGGACGTCCTGCACCGACTCCGCCGAGCCGGGGTGGAGGATGTGCCCGTGATCGTCGGTGGCATCATCCCCGCAGCGGACGGCGAGGCCCTCAAGGCCGCCGGCGTCGCCGCCGTCTTCACCCCGAAGGACTTCGGCATCACCACCATCATCGGCCGGATCGTCGACGAGATCCGGCTCGCCAACAGGCTTCAGCCCTGGGCCGCGACCACCGCCGCGACCAGCTGACCCGGAAGGACCGACCACCCTCATGACTGTCAACCGCCTGCGCCCCCGCCGCTCCTGTCTCGCAGTCCCGGGCAGCAACCCGCGCTTCCTGGAGAAGGCCCAGGGCCTCCCGGCCGACCAGGTCTTCCTCGACCTGGAGGACGCCTGCGCCCCGCTGGTCAAGGAGAGCGCCCGCCACAACATCGTGGACGCCCTGAACAACGGCGACTGGGGCAACAAGACCAAGGTCGTCCGGGTCAACGACTGGACCACCCACTGGACGTACCGCGACGTGATCACGGTCGTCGAGGGTGCCGGCCCGAACCTCGACTGCATCATGCTGCCGAAGGTCCAGGACGCCACCCAGGTGAAGGCGCTCGACCTGCTGCTCACCCAGATCGAGAAGACCATGGGCTTCGAGGTCGGCAAGATCGGCATCGAGGCGCAGATCGAGAACGCCAAGGGCCTGGTGAACGTCGACGAGATCGCCGCCGCCTCGCCCCGGCTGGAGACAATCATCTTCGGCCCGGCCGACTTCATGGCCTCGATCAACATGAAGACCCTGGTGGTCGGCCAGCAGCCCCCCGGCTACCCGGCCGACGCCTACCACTACATCCTGATGCGGATCCTGATGGCCGCCCGGATGCACGACCTGCAGGCCATCGACGGCCCGTACCTGCAGATCCGCAACCCCGACGGCTACCGCGAGGTGGCCGGCCGCGCCGCCGCCCTCGGCTTCGACGGCAAGTGGGTCCTGCACCCGGACCAGGTCGGTGCGGCGAACGAGATCTTCTCGCCCTCGCAGGAGGACTACGACCACTCCGAGCTGATCCTCGACGCGTACGACTGGTGCACCTCCGAGGCGGGCGGCGCCAAGGGCTCCGCGATGCTCGGTGACGAGATGATCGACGAGGCCAGCCGCAAGATGGCCCTGGTCATCGCGGGCAAGGGCCGCGCGGCCGGTATGGAGCGCACCAGCAAGTTCGAGATCCCGGGAGCCTGACCATGCAGTTCGGACGCACCTACGAGGAGTTCGAGGTCGGCGCGGTCTACAAGCACTGGCCCGGGAAGACCGTCACCGAGTACGACGACCACCTGTTCTGTCTGCTCACGATGAACCACCACCCGCTGCACCTCGACGTCAACTACGCCGAGAACACCACCGACTTCGGCAAGAACGTCGTGGTGGGCAACTACATCTACTCGCTGCTGCTCGGCATGTCCGTCCCGGACGTCTCCGGCAAGGCGATCGCCAACCTGGAGATCGAGTCGCTGCGGCACATCGCGCCGACCTTCCACGGCGACACCATCTACGGCGAGACCGTGGTGCTCGACAAGTGGCCGTCCAAGTCCAAGGACGACCGCGGCATCGTCTACGTCGAGACCAAGGGCTACAAGCAGGACGGCACGGTCGTCTGCATCTTCCGCCGCAAGGTGATGGTGCCGACCGAGACGTACATCAAGGCGCGCGGCGGCGAGCAGCCCGGCCGCCCCGAGCCGCTCTCCTAGAGACCGGCCACCCAGAGCCCCGGCCGAGGAGCCGCCGTCATCGGCTCCTCTCCGGTCATGGGGCCCCACCGAGTCACGCCGGTGGGAGACCGACGGCCTCACCGAGATCCAGCGGGACATCCTCGCCACCGTGCGGGACTTTGTCGACAAGGAGATCATTCCGGTCGCCAACGAGCTGGAGCACAAGGACGAGTACCCCACCGCGATCGTGGAGGGGATGAAGCAGCTCGGCCTCTTCGGCCTCACCATCCCCGAGGAGTTCGGCGGGCTCGGCGAGTCGCTGCTCACCTACGCGCTGGTGGTGGAGGAGATCGCCCGTGGCTGGATGTCGGTCTCCGGCATCGTCAACACCCACTTCATCGTGGCCCACATGATCAACGCGCACGGCACCCAGGAGCAGAAGGAGTACTTCCTGCCCCGGATGGCCGCCGGTGAGATCCGTGGCGCGTTCTCGATGTCCGAGCCCGGCCTCGGCTCCGACGTCGCCGCAATCTCCACCAAGGGCGTCAAGGACGGCGACGAGTACGTCCTGAACGGCCAGAAGATGTGGCTGACCAACGGCGGCACCTCCACCCTGGTGGCGGTGCTCTGCAAGACCGACGAGGGCGGCTCCAGCCCGTACAAGAACATGACCACCTTCCTGATCGAGAAGACGCCGGGCTTCGGACCGAACCCGACCGTCCCGGGCCTGACGGTGCCCGGCAAGATCGAGAAGATGGGCTACAAGGGCGTCGACACCACCGAGTTGGTGCTCCAGGACGTACGCATTCCGGCCAACCGGGTGCTCGGCGGCGTCCCCGGCAAGGGCTTCTACCAGATGATGGACGGCGTCGAGGTCGGCCGGGTCAACGTGGCCGCCCGTGGCTGCGGAGTGGCCCGTCGCGCCTTCGAGCTGGGCATCTCGTACGCCCAGCAGCGCTCCACCTTCGGCAAGAAGATCTGCGAGCACCAGGCGATCCAGTTCAAGCTGGCCGAGATGGCCACCAAGGTCGAGGCCGCGCACCAGATGATGGTGATGGCCGCCCGCAAGAAGGACAGCGGCGAGCGGAACGACCTGGAGGCCGGGATGGCCAAGTACCTGGCCTCCGAGTACTGCAAGGAGGTCGTCGAGGACTCCTTCCGGATCCACGGCGGCTACGGCTTCTCGAAGGAGTACGAGATCGAGCGGCTGTACCGGGAGGCTCCGATGCTGCTGATCGGTGAAGGCACTGCGGAGATCCAGAAGATGATCGTCGGGCGCCGGCTCCTGGAGGAGTACCGCCTGGCGGACTGAGTCCGGCACGGAGGACCGGGGCCCGGCGTGCGGGCCGGACCCGGTGGAACCGTAGGGCGTGTACCGGTCGGTATGCGCCCTACGGCTGCATCCGCGCGCCTCCGGAGACCCCTCCGTGGGCCGCGTACGCACTGAGACATGGGTCACGCGGCATGTCGGAGCCCTTGGGGAACCGGTGTCGGCCGAGCTACGGTCGTACACATAGCAGGCACGGATCGGCACCGCACAGGACACCTCAAGCAGCAGGCGGCTTGCCCACCTACCGCCTGGTCCCGATAGCATCCACCGGGACAGCACGCCGTCCCTTTATCACTCGATCCCGCGGTTGGCCCCCGTCCAGGTGCCAAGCTCCGCCAGTCGGGGCCCGCGACTAAGGTATTCGATGCCCATCAGCCCGTCCCCTCACTCCTCCGCTCCGGTCGGCGATGCCCTCGCCCCGGCGAACGGTCGGCGCCCACGCGTCACCATCGCGCGCGGAGCCACCCCCTGGTTCGTCCCCACGCTGGCCACCGCCGCCCTCACCACCGCCCTCACCAGGCGGAGCGGCAAGTGGGCCGTGGCGGCGGTACCGGCCTGTGCGCTCAGCGCGGGCATGCTGTGGTTCTTCCGCGACCCCGAGCGTGAGATCGGGACCGGCAGGGTCATCTCACCCGCCGACGGTGTCGTGCAGTCGATCGACGCCTGGCCGGACGGCCGCACCCGCGTGGCGATCTTCATGAGCCCGCTCAACGTGCACGTCAACCGCGCGCCGCTGCCCGGCACCGTGACGTCCGTCGAGCACGTCGCCGGAGGCTTCGTCCCGGCGTTCAACAAGGACAGCGACCAGAACGAGCGGGTCGTCTGGCACTTCGACACCGAGCTCGGCGACATCGAGATGGTGCAGATCGCGGGGGCCGTGGCCCGTCGCATCGTGCCGTACGTCGACGCCGGTACCAAGGTCGAGCAGGGTGACCGGATCGGTCTGATCCGTTTCGGTTCCCGGGTCGACACCTACCTGCCGGCCGGCGTCGAGGTCGGCGTCGAGGTCGGCCAGAAGACCACTGCCGGGGTGACGCGCCTTGACCGTGACTGATCCTGAGACGCTAGTCGGCCTCAACGAGGACGAGGAGACGGACCTGCGCCGCCGCCGCTGGGCGCGCGACCGCGAGCTCCGTGCGCCGCGCTCGCCGCAGCACCTCTCCACCGCCGACTTCCTGACCCTGGGGAACGCCGTCTGCGGCTTCCTGGCGATCTACTCGATCACCACCGGGGTCCTGATGCCGCACATCACCGGCGCATCCGCCGCCGGCCCCGACAAGCACAGCGCCGCCACCGCGGTGACGCTGCTGCTGATCGGTTCGATGTGCGACCTGTTCGACGGCCTGGTGGCCCGCAAGCTGCGCTCCTCGGCGCTGGGTGCGGAGCTCGACAACCTGGCCGACCTGATCAGCTTCGGCATCGCCCCCGCCTACTTCGTGGCGGTCTGGGGCATCGTCAGCCCGGGTCAGGACCAGCGCTTCTCCGCGCTGATCGCGCTCACCGTGCTGCTGGCGGTGGTGCTCCGGCTGGCCCGGTTCTCGGCCGTCAAGATGCAGCCGGGGATCTTCCAGGGCATGCCCTGCCCGATGGGTGCCATGACGGTGATCGCGATCGTCCTGCTGGACCCGCCGTTCGTGCCGGGCCTGCTGATGATCTTCGGGGTGGCGTACCTGATGGTCAGTCGGATCGAGTACCCCAAGCCGCAGGGCCTGCTGGCAACGGCCACGCTCTGCTGGATCGTGGTCTCGATCGGCTGCCTGGCTGCCTGGGCCGCCGGTCTGCCCGGTGGTGACACCCTGATGCACGTCGGTGCGATCGCCCAGATCACGCTGGCCGCGATGGCACCGCTGCTGGTGATCCGCCGCAAGGTGGGCCAGAAGGTCGGGGACGTCCGCGCCCGCCGCGCCGAGTCGCGCGGCTGCTGACGCCGGATCCCGAAGAGCACGCGAAGGGCCCCTCTCCCGCTCGGGAGAGGGGCCCTTCCGCGCCGTCGCGCCGCCCGGGCCACCGCGGGGTCGGGGTGCACCCCGGCGACGGCGGTGAGGACCGAGGCGGCCCGCGGGTGGCCGGACTGCCGGGCCCGGTTGAAGAGCCGGACCGGCTCCCCCGCCGAGGCGCCCTCGACGTGACCGACCAGCAGGCCGGTCTCGCCGTGGTCCAGCACGGCGGCGGCGGTGTCGACCCAGAGCCAGGCGGCGTCCTCGGCCGTCAGGACGTCCGAGGGCAGCACACCGACCTCGTCCGACTGCTCGGCCAGCCAGAGCAGCGCGTAGGGGCGCAGGACGCCCTCGTCCACGGCCGCCCGGACCGCCTGCTCGGCGGTGCCCCCGGCGACCCGGAGCGCCTCGAAGGCGAGGCCGCGCAGCAGTGCGTCGTCGCCCCGGGCGGCGTCCAGCAGCTCGGCCACCGCGCGGTCCACCGGCCGGGCCGCGACCCAGGCGCGGTACTCGGCCCTGGCGGGTCCTGGCGAGTAGCTGGCGCAGGCGTCCAGCAGTTCCAGCGCGCTCTGCTCGATGTGGCCGGCGGCGGTCTGCGCGACGGTGCAGATCTCCTCCAGCTTGGCCCGGACCGCCCAGTGCCCGAGCGGCGAGAGCTCGGCCGCCTCGTCCTGGCGGGTGAGCGCGCCGACGGCGGCCAGGCCGTCCAGCATCCAGTCCAGCACGGCCGCCACGTCGGCGGGCGAGTGCGGGGTGTCGATCTGCGGCTCGCGGCAGGTGCCGCGGACCGCGGAGACGGCGGAGGCGGCGTGCGGGACGGGCGACAGCGGGGTGGCCCCGGCGGCCACCCTGCGCTCGTCCAGACCCCGGCGGAGCAGCTCCAGCAGCTCGCTGTCGGCCACCGGGCCGTCCACCAGGTGCAGGAAGGAGAGCAGCTGGGGTGCCTGGTCCACGGCCTGCCCGGCCAGCACGGCGAAGACGCCGCGCATCGCGGCGGGCGGCATCGGGGCAACCAGGGTCCAGGCGTCGAACAGCGCGGACCAGCCACGGACCACGGCCTCGTCGTCGTGCTCCCAGGCGTGCAGCCGCCACCCGGGGGTGGCACCGCCGTCCCGGGCCTCGACCAGGCCGACCAGCAGGGCCTGGCCCCAGGCGTTGGCGGCGGCGCCGACAGTCATGGCGAGCGCCCGGCCGGCCGCGCGAGCGTCCTCGGGGAGCAGCTCGCCGCGCTTGTCGACCTCGTCGAGCTCGCCGGCCCAGCGGGCGATCCGGACCGCGTCGGCGAGCATCCGGCGGGCCAGTGGGGCCAGCTCGGCGGGTGCGGGGAAGCCCTCCGGGACCGGGGCCCGGCCACGGCCGGGCTTGGGTGCGGGGGTACGGCGGCGGGGGGTGGAGGTGGTACTGGGGGTGCTGCCCGGCTGTGCGGTGTCACCGCGGCGGGCCGTGCCGGGGAGACGGGTCACCGTCGCCCCGGTACCGATCGTCGGCGGGAGCGGGGCATCACGGTCGCGCGAATTCCGAGACGTCACGCCGTGCAGTCTTCCCCGTGCGTGGGCCTTCTGTCACATCGCCTTTTCCCCGGCAAGGGGCAAACCAGACTCCAGCGGTCATTTCACGAGCCCGTTCGTCGATTCGGGGCCACCGCTAGAGCAGCGGGGTGAGCCAGCGGCGGAGGGTCTCCGAGTAGCCGGCCGGGTCGGCGTTCCAGAGTGCGGCGTGCTCGGCGTGCGGGACGGGGTGCAGGCTGACCAGGTCGCCGCGCAGCTCGGCCAGCCTGGCGGCGGCGTCCCAGGGGGCGATCGAGTCGGCGGGGCTGTGCAGCAGCAGGGTCGGCACGTGCAGGTCGACGCCGGAGGCGAGCCGGGCGAAGCCGGCCAGGTCGACCTGGCTGCGGCCCTCGGCGGCCAGGGCGCCGAGTTCGGCGAGCGCGGCGGGCACCCCGGCCTTGGCGCGTTCCCGGCGGACGGTCTGCGACCAGTCCAGCACCGGGGAGTCCAGCACCAGCCCGGCCACCTCCTCCGGCCAGGCCGTCCGGGCGGCAGCCTGCAGCACCATGGTGGCGCCGACCGACCAGCCGTACAGGATCACCCGGCCCGCGCCGCTGTCCAGGGCCAGCCGGATCGCCGCCTCGACGTCCTGCCACTCGGTCTCGCCGAAGTGCCCGAGCCGGTCCGGCGAGGCCGGGGCGTCCCCGTCACCCCGGTAGGTGACGGTCAGGGTGGGCAGCTGGAGCGTGTGCAGCAGGGGGAGGACGGGCAGCGCCTGTGAACGGTCCGCGCCGGGGCCGTGCACCAGGATCACCCAGGTACCGCGCGTGGCGTCGACGTACCAGGCCGGGAGGTCACCGAGGTCGCCCTTGGCGACGGTGTCGGTGTGGCGGAGACCGAAGGCCGAGCCCGGGTCACCGACGTACACTCGGGGCGTCAGTTCGACCTTGTCGCCGATCTGCAGGGATCCGCCGTCCACCTGCTCCAGGCGGCGGGTGACGGTCTGCGGGCCGGTGGCGAGCACCTCGCCGACCACCGCGTGACCGCCGTCGCGCCACTCCAGCGCGTACCGGCCGGGTCGGGCGGTGGCGGTGCTGCGGGTGATCACCACCCCGCCGGGGGCCAGGTCGTGCACCCGCAGGTCGGCGTCGGCGCCGGGCTCGGCCCGCCCGGGCCTGACCACCCCGTCGGACGCCTTGCGGCCGAGCAGCAGGACGGCCGCAGTACCTGCTCCGACTGCGGCGGCGGCCACCATGGCCGCAGTTCCCCAACGCATTGCGCTCCCCGGTGTGCTGTGGCGGACGGGACGATGCGGTCCATTCCATCGGCACGGGCGCCGCGCTGCCACCGGGGCAGGGCCGTCCGGGAGCGGACGGCCTCGGGAGCGGACGGTCCGTCAGACCGGGATGTCGGTGGGGTGCAGGGAGAGCAGTTCCCAGAACCGCTGCGCGTGCGGCTTCACCGGCTGCTGCTCGGCCGGGCTCGGCGAGGAGCCCCAGTGCATCGGCACCAGATACTCGCCCTGCAGTTCCGCGAGGGCCCGCTCCAGCACCGGCCGGGACACCGGCACCATCTTGGCGACCGGCTTCACCTGGGACTGCCAGCGGCCGTCCACGCACTGGCGCAGGCAGCGGTCGAGCTCGTCCTGACGGTGGGTCACGTGCACCAGCATCCGCAGCCCGATGCCCAGCGCGTGGGCCAGCGCGTACGTCTGTGCGGCGTCTCCGCCCCACTTGCCGGCCAGCTCGGCCTGCTCGTACGCCCGGAGGGTCACACCGATCCGCTCGGCGGCCTGCTCCTGGGACAGCTCGCGGGCCACCCGGAAGTCCCGCAGGGTGGCCGGTGCGGTGCCCATCAGCTGGGCGGGCGGACACCAGAGGGCCCGGGCCAGCGCGATGAACTCCTCCTCGGACGGCCGGAACTCACCGGTCTCCCAGCCGATCACGTGCATCGGCAGCAGACGGACGCCGTGCGCGGCCATTCCTTCGGCGACCTGATCCGGGGTCAGGCCGAGGCCGGCCCGGTGGGACCGCGCCGCAGTCGGCGAGAAGGGCACGGGGGKGGGGGCGGGCGGTCTTCGTCGCATGCCACCAGACGCTAGGCCCGGGCGGGCTGCCCGAGCACCCGCTGAACACACGAAGCCCCTGGGGGCGCTCTGCCGGGGCATTGGCGATTCCTACAGCCGCTGACGCCTGATCAGCCCTCGTACTCGGAGGTAGCCACGTTGCAGGGCTGCACTGTTGGCAGGTGCTTGAGCATCTACGGTCAGGGGCTCGGGGAACTGCGAGGAGATCTGGCGCCGGGGTCACTGCGAAAGTGCCTGACCATCCACATAGGTGCAACGCTCCAGAGGTCGGCGTCGCAGTTCCCCGAGCCCCTGATGGCTGAGCCCGGAGCGCAGGTGGCTTCAGCGCTTGCCGAAGAGCTCGTCCAGGGTGGCCGGGGTCGGCACTTCGCCGGTCGGGGTGAGCTGGTCGACGGCGGTGGGGAGCTGGGCGGCGAGTTGCTCGGCGACCTGCTCGCGGGAGAGGCCGGACTGTTCGGCCAGGTCGTCCAGCTCGCGGTCGGGCAGGGCGGCGGCGAGTTCGGCGCCGGTGACCGGGTGGTTGTCGCCGGTGCCGACCCAGGACTGGGCCTGGGAGCCGAGGCCGCCCTGGGTCAGCTGTTGGAGCAGTGCGCCGAGACCGCCCGCCGCCCCCTGGCCGCCGCCGAGTGCGCCGAGCAGCATGGCCAGCAGGTTGCCCCCACTGCCTGCGCTACCGCCCGTGCCGCCGAGCAGACCCCCGAGAAGCTTGCCGAGATCGGTCATGACCGTCCTCCAGTTCGGGCGCGGACCGACGCCGCGCCAGGGCCAGCTTCACCCGCCCGGGAGCACCCCGCTCGGTGGGGCGAACAGACGTGTGACCAACCCCTCCGCGCCCTCTGTTGACTGCCTGTCCGGCCGCGTGATGGGATCCTTCAGCCAAACGGAGGCAAGTAGAGGAAGCCGGTGCGAGTCCGGCGCGGTCCCGCCACTGTCACCGGGGAGCACTCTCGACATATGGTCACGACGGCCCGCTGCGGCGGCTGTTGGAAGGCCCGAGGGTGTGTCGGACCCGGAAGCCAGGAGACTCTCACCCCCGGTACGTCGATCCAGGGCGCGGACCCTGAGTGAGGACACCCACGCCATGCCGGCCACCCAGGACCGAGCCGACCCGTCGCCGTCGTGCGCCGACTGACCCCCGCGCTCCCGTTCCTGCTCGGATCCGTCGCCGGCTACCTGGCCGACGCGCGGTTCGCCGACCCCCGTCGGGGTCACCCCGTCGCCGTCTTCGGCTCCGCCGCCACCCGGCTGGAGCGCCGCCTCTGGCGTGACCACCGTCCGGCCGGCGCCGCGTACACCGCCGCCTGTGTGGGCACCGTCGCGGCCGGGGCGGTGCTCGCCGAGCGCGCCCTGCGCCGGGCGCCGCTGGCCCGGGCCTGCCTGGCCGCCGCCGCGACCTGGACGGTGCTGGGCGGCACCTCGCTGACCCGGGAGGCCCGCACCATCGGCCGCTCGCTGGCGGCGGACGACCTGGCGGCCGCCCGGGAGCGGCTGCCGCACCTGTGCGGCCGGGACCCGAGCGCGCTGGACGGGCCGCAGATCGCCCGCGCGGTGGTGGAGTCCGTCGCCGAGAACACCGCCGACGCCGTGGTGAACGCGCTCACCTGGGGCGCGCTGGCCGGTACGCCCGGTCTGCTCGCCTTCCGGGCCGTCAACACCCTGGACGCGATGGTCGGTCACCGCTCCCCGCGCCACCTGCGGTTCGGCTGGGCGTCGGCCCGGCTGGACGACCTGGCGGGCTGGCCGGGCGCCCGGCTGACCGCACTGCTCACCGTGGCGGCCGCGGCCGAGCCGCGGACCGCCTGGCGGGTCTGGCGCCGTGACGGCTCGTCACACCCGAGCCCCAACGCCGGGCAGGCCGAGTCGGCCTTCGCCGGGGCGCTCGGGGTGCGGCTGGGCGGCACGCTCCAGTACGGGGAGCGAGTCGAGCACCGGCCCGTACTCGGCGGCGAGCTGCGGCCGGTGACGGTCGATGACATCGAGCGGGCCTGCGCGCTGTCCCGGCGGGTCGGAGCCCTGGCGCTGGCGGTCACCGTGACCGGCCGGGCCCTGTACGCGTGGAGGAAGTCGTGAGCGGTTCACTGCTGGTCGCCGGAACGACCTCGGACGCGGGCAAGAGCGTGGTCACCGCGGGCATCTGCCGCTGGCTGGCCCGACAGGGCGTCAGGGTGGCCCCGTTCAAGGCGCAGAACATGTCGCTGAACTCCTTCGTCACCGCCGACGGCGCCGAGATCGGCCGCGCCCAGGCGATGCAGGCGCAGGCCGCCCGGGTGGAGCCGGAGGCGGCGATGAACCCGGTGCTGCTCAAGCCCGGTGCGGACGGCCGCAGCCAGGTGGTGCTGCTCGGCCGGGCGGTCGCCGAGGTCGGCGCGCTGGACTACCGCGAGCGCAAGCCCGTCCTGCTGGAGCGGGCGTTGGAGTGCCTGGCCGACCTGCGCAGCCGGTACGAGGTGGTGGTCTGCGAGGGCGCCGGCTCGCCCGCCGAGATCAACCTGCGGGACCGGGACATCGCCAACATGGGCCTGGCCACGGCGGCGAGGCTGCCCGTGGTGGTGGTCGGCGACATCGACCGGGGCGGGGTGTTCGCCGCGATGTACGGGACGCTGGCGCTGCTCTCGGCGGAGGACCAGGCGCTGGTGGCGGGCTGGTTCGTGAACAAGTTCCGGGGCGACGCCCGGCTGCTGGCGCCCGGCCTGGAGATGCTGCGCGAGCTGACGGGCCGTCCGGTGCTCGGCACCCTGCCGATGCTCTCCGGCCTGTGGCTGGACGCCGAGGACTCGCTCGACCTGACCACGGTGGTGGACCAGGGTTCGGTGCGCGGCCCGGTCGGGGCGGACGTGCTGCGGGTCGCGGTGGTCCGCTTCCCGAGGCTGTCGAACTTCACCGACCTGGACGCGCTGGCCCAGGAGCCGGGCGTGCTGGTGCGCTGGGCCACCCGGGCCGAGGAGCTGGCCGACGCCGACCTGGTGGTGCTGCCCGGCACCCGGGCCACCGTGGCCGACCTGGCCTGGCTGCGCGAGCGCGGGATCGAGCCGGTGCTGAAGGCGCGGGCGGCGGCCGGGCTGCCGGTGCTCGGGGTGTGCGGCGGGTACCAGATGCTCGGTCAGCTGATCGAGGATCAGGTGGAGTCGAAGGCGGGCACCGTCCAGGGGCTCAGCCTGCTGCCGACCCGGGTGGTGTTCGGCCGGGAGAAGGTGCTGGCCCGGCCGGTCGGCGAGGCTTTCGGCGAGCGGGTGGAGGGGTACGAGATCCACCACGGGGTGGTGACCGTCGAAGGCGGTGACCCCTTCTTGGACGGCTGCCGGGTCGGCTCGGTCCGGGGCACCACCTGGCACGGTGCGCTGGAGAACGACGGCTTCCGCCGCGCGCTGCTGCGCGAGGTGGCCGAGCAGGCGGGCCGGGCCTTCGTCCCCGCCCCCGACACCTCATTCGCCGCCGCCCGGGAGGAACGCCTGGACCGGCTGGGCGACCTGATCGAGGAGCACGCCGACACCGACGCGCTGTGGAAGCTGATCGAGGGCGGCGCCCCCGCCCACCTGCCGTTCGTCCCACCCGGGGCACCCCGAGCTACGGAGACCGACCGATGACCGACGTGCGTTACCCCTTCACCGCGATCGTCGGCATGGCCGACCTGCGGCTCGGGCTGCTGCTGAACGCCGTCTCGCCGGCCGTCGGCGGGGTGCTGGTGCGCGGCGAGAAGGGCACCGCCAAGTCGACCATGGTGCGGGCCCTGGCCGGGCTGCTGCCCTCGATCGACACCGTGCCAGGATGTCGCTTCTCCTGCGACCCGGCCTCCCCCGACCAGGGGTGCCCGGACGGCCCGCACGCCTCGGTCGACGGCCACCAACGCCCGGCCTACCTGGTCGAGTTGCCGGTCGGCGTGTCCGAGGACCGGATCGTCGGCTCGCTCGACCTGGAACGCGCGCTGGCCGAGGGCGTCAAGGCGTACGAGCCCGGCCTGCTGGCCAAGGCGCACCGGGGCGTGCTCTACATCGACGAGGTGAACCTGCTCCAGGACCACGTGGTGGACCTGCTGCTGGACGCCGCCGCGATGGGCCGCTCGTACGTCGAGCGGGAGGGCGTCTCGGTCCGGCACGCGGCCCGCTTCCTGCTGGTCGGCACGATGAACCCGGAGGAGGGCGAGCTGCGGCCGCAGCTGCTCGACCGGTTCGGCCTGACGGTGGAGATCGCCGCCACCCGGGAGCCGGACGAGCGGGCCGAGGTGGTCCGCCGCCGGCTGGCGTACGACGCCGACCCGGACGGCTTCGCGGCCCGGTTCGCGGCCGAGGAGCTTGCGCTGGCCGAACGGATCACCGCTGCCCGGGCGCTGCTTCCCTCGGTGGAGCTGACCGATGTGGCGCTGCGTCAGATCACCGCCGTCTGCGCGGCGTTCGAGGTTGACGGGATGCGCGCGGACATCGTGATGGCCCGCACTGCCATCGCGCTGGCCGCCTGGGAGGGCCGGACCGAGGTGAACGAGCAGGACGTCCGCAAGGCCGCCCAGCTCGCCCTGCCGCACCGCCGTCGGCGCAATCCGTTCGACGCCCCCGGGCTGGACGAGGAGCAGCTCGACCGGACCCTGGACGAGCACTCCGAAGGCCCCGAGGACCCGGACGGCGGTGGCCCCGACGGTGACGGCGGCGGCGCTCCCGAGCCGCAGGGCGACGCCCCTGACGGCTCGACGGCCGCCGAAGAGCCCGCCGGGGAGCCGGAGTTGCCCTCCCAGGCCCAGGGCGGCGGCAGCAAGGCGCCGGTGGCCTCGGCCGGGGAGCCGTACCGGACCCGGCTGTTCAAGGTGCCCGGCACCGGCAAGGGCGCCCAGGGGCGCCGCTCCCCCGCCGAGACGGACGGCGGGCACACCATCCGCTCCCGCCGCCCGCAGGGCCAGCTCAGCCGGCTGCACCTGAGTGCCACGCTCCAGGCCGCCGCGCCCCACCAGGCCGCGCGCGGACGGGACTCGCGGGCACTGGTGCTACGCAAGGACGACTTCCGCGAACAGGTGCGCCAGGGAAGGGAGTCCAACCTGGTGCTGTTCGTGGTGGACGCCTCCGGGTCGATGGCGGCCCGGCAGCGGATGGCCGCCGTCAAGGGCGCGGTGCTCTCGCTGCTGATGGACGCCTACCAGCGGCGGGACAAGATCGGCATGATCACCTTCCGGGGCAGCGGTGCCGAGCTGGCGCTGCCGCCGACCTCCTCGGTCGAGGTCGGCGCGGCCCGGCTGGAGCAACTCCCCACCGGGGGACGGACTCCGCTGGCCGCCGGGCTGCTCCGGGCGCACGAGACGCTCCGGGTGGAGCGGATGCGCGACCCGCACCGCCGCCCGCTGCTGGTGGTGGTCACCGACGGCCGGGCCACCGGTGGCAAGGACGCGCTGCCGCAGGCCGGCCGGGCGGCCGGGCTGCTGGCCGCCCAGGGCGTGGCGAGTGTCGTACTGGACTGCGAGTCCGGCCACGTCCGGCTCGGTCTCGCGCACACGCTGGCGGCCCAACTGAACGCCTCCGCCGTCACGTTGGACGATCTCCGGGCCGAGGGCGTCGCCGCCCTGGTGCACGCGCACCGGCCCTCCTCCGCTTCGATCCGAAAGGCAGCCTGACCATGCCGAAGGGCCAGCCAGAGACCGTCCCCGACGACGGTCTGACCACTCGCCAGCGCCGTACGCTGCCGATCACCGCCGTGCACACCGGCCCTGGCAAGGGCAAGTCCACCGCCGCCTTCGGGATGGCGCTGCGGGCCTGGAACCAGGGCTGGCCGGTCGGGGTGTTCCAGTTCGTCAAGTCGGCCAAGTGGAAGGTCGGCGAGGAGAACGCGCTCAAGGTGCTCGGCGCCTCCGGCGAGGGCGGCACGGTGGACTGGCACAAGATGGGCGAGGGCTGGTCCTGGGTCCAGCGCTCCGCCGACATGGTCGAGTCCAGCGAGGAGGCGGCCAAGGAGGGCTGGGAGCAGGTCAAGCGCGACCTGGCCACCGAGACGTACCGCTTCTACGTGCTGGACGAGTTCACCTACCCCATGCACTGGGGCTGGGTCGACGTGAACGAGGTGGTCGAGGTGCTGCGCAACCGCCCCGGCAGCCAGCACGTGGTGATCACCGGTCGGTACGCGAAGGACGAACTCCTCGAACTCGCCGACCTGGTCACCGAGATGACCAAGGTGAAGCACCCCATGGACGCCGGCCGCAAGGGCCAGCGCGGTATCGAGTGGTAGTCCGTTGAACAACATCCCCCGCTTGGTGATCGCCGCGCCCTCCTCGGGCGCGGGCAAGACCACCGTCGCCACCGGCCTGATGGCCGCCCTCGCCGCGCGCGGCCTGGCGGTCTCCCCGCACAAGGTCGGCCCGGACTACATCGACCCCGGTTACCACGCGCTCGCCGCCGGGCGTCCTGGCCGCAACCTGGACGCCTTCATGTGCGGGCCAGAGCGGGTCGCCCCGCTCTTCCTGCACGGCGCCGCCGGGGCCGATGTGGCCGTGGTGGAGGGCGTGATGGGGCTGTACGACGGCGCCGCCGGGCGGGGCGAGCTGGCCTCGACCGCCCATGTCGCCAAGCTGCTCCGGGCGCCCGTGGTGCTGGTGGTGGACGCCTCCTCGCAGTCCCGCTCGGTGGCCGCGCTGGTACACGGCTTCGCCTCCTGGGACCCGGAGGTCAGGCTCGCCGGGGTGATCCTCAACCGGGTCGCCTCGGACCGGCACGAGCAGCTGCTCCGGGAGGCGCTGGAGGAGGGCGGCGGGGTCGAGGTGCTCGGCTGCGTCCGGCGCTCGGCCGCCGTCGCCACACCGTCCCGGCACCTGGGCCTGATCCCGGCCGTGGAGCGCTCGGCGGACGCCCTGCGCGCGGTCCGGGACATGGGTGAGCTGATCGGCGCCTCGGTCGACCTGGACGCCCTGCTCGAACTGGCCCGCAGCGCACCGCCGTTGGATGCCCAGCCGTGGTCGGCCGCGGAAGAGGTCTCGCCGGTGTCCGGACGGCCGCGGGTGGCGCTGGCGGCCGGGGCGGCGTTCTCGTTCTCGTACGCGGAGAACGCGGAGCTGCTGGCGGCGGCAGGTGCCGAGGTGGTCCCGTTCGACCCACTGCACGCGCCCGAACTCCCCGCCGGTGCAGCCGGGTTGGTGATCGGCGGCGGTTTCCCGGAGATGTACGTCAAGGAGCTCAGCGCGAACGCCGGACTGCGCGCCTCGATCGCCGCGCTGGCCGCCGCCGGGGCGCCGGTCAGCGCCGAGTGCGCCGGGTTGCTGTACCTGGGGCAGGAGTTGGACGGGGCGCCGATGTGCGGCGTGCTGAACACCACGGCCCGGATGACCGAGCGCCTCACCCTGGGCTACCGGGAGGCGGTCGCGCTCACCGACAGTGTGCTGGCCCCGACCGGGTCGCGGCTGCGCGGGCACGAGTTCCATCGGACGGTCTGCGAGCCGGGCGCGGGCGATCCGCCGGCCTGGGGCTGGCGGGGCCCGACCGGGTCGCGCACCGAGGGCTTCGTGAGCGGCTCGGTGCACGCCTCGTACCTGCACCTGCACTGGGCAGGGGCGCCCGAACTCGCCTCGCGGTTCGTCCGGGCGGCCGCCGACTACTCGGCTGCGGTGGGGAGTTCGTAGATCAGCTCCAGGCCGTCCTCGTCGTCCCACTGCTCGCCGACGTGGACCAGGCCGAAGGCCGCGACCGTGGCCAGCGAGGCGGCGTTGTCCGGGCTGATGGTGGCCCGCAGTACGGTCACGGTCGGCTCCTCCACGGCTCGCCGGAGCAGCGCGGCCAGGATCGCCTTGGCGTACCCCTGGCGGCGCTGCCCTTCGGCCACGCCGTAGCCGACCTCCACCATGCCGCGCTCGTCCGGCGGGCCGTGGAACCCGGCCGCGCCGATCACCACACCGTCGGCCAGCACCGCCCGGGTCACCCACTCGGCACTCGACGGGTCGTCACCGGTCTGGTGGTAGCGGCGGGCCCAGACGCCCAGCATCCGGCCGTCGGCCAGGTCGGCGGGGAAGGCGAGGCCGCTCGCGCCGGCCGCGCCGTCGAGGTCGCCCACCATCAGGGCGGCCATCGCGGCGCGGGGCACCTGCACCAGGCTGACCTGGGTGCTGGCGGCGGGGGCGGAGGTCCAGGGTGCTGCTCGTTCTGTCACAGGCGGATGCTCGTTCAGGTGGTGGCCGGTGTCCACCGCTTTTACGGCGCGTCGCACCTCACAACCCGCACGATTGACCAGTTCAGCGGCACCGTGGTGGGATTTCCCGAGCACCGGCCGTCGAGAGGAATCCAGCAGTGACCCACCCCTCCCTTACGGTCGGGGTCGGCGCGCGCAACGGCGTCCCCGCCGCCGAGCTGCTCGACCTGATCGACGCCGCACTGACCGCGCTCGGCCGGAGCCGGAGCGAGGTGGCCCGGCTGGCCACCGTCGCCGCCAAGGCCGCCGAACCCGGTCTGCTGGCCGCCGCGCAGGCGCTCGCCGTCCCGCTGGTCGGCCACTCCGCCGAGGAGTTGGCAGCCGTCGCGGTGCCGAACCCGTCCGACCTCGTGCTCGCCGCCACCGGTACCTCCGGGGTGGCCGAGGCCGCCGCCCTGCTCTCGGCCGCGCCCGGCGGCCAACTGCTGGCCGCCAAGCGGAAGTCGGCGAGCGCGACGGTGGCCGTGGCCGGGCCAGGACCCGACCTGCGGCACCACGGCGACGCCGAGGTCCGCACCGGCGGCCTGGTCGATCTGGCCGTCAACGTCCGGACCGGCACCCCGCCGGCCTGGCTCCGGGAGCACCTCGCCGCGACGCTGGCCGACCTCGCCGCCTACCCCGACGGCAGCACCGCCCGGGCCGCCGTCGCCGCCCGGCACGGCCGGCCGGTCGAGGAGGTGCTGCTCACCGCGGGGGCGGCCGAGGCTTTCGTCCTGCTGGCCCGGGTGCTGACGCCACGTCATGCTGTGGTGGTGCACCCGCAGTTCACCGAACCGGAGGCTGCGCTGCGGGACGCGGGGCACCAGGTGCACCGCGTGCTGCTCTCCCCCGCCGACGGCTTCCGGCTCATGCCCGGCGCGGTGCCGGACGCCGCCGACCTGGTGGTGATCGGCAACCCGACCAACCCCACCTCCGTACTGCACCCCGACCTCGCCCAACTGGCCCGCCCGGGCCGGACCCTGGTGGTGGACGAGGCGTTCATCGACACCGTCCCCGGCGAGCGCGAGAGCCTGGCCGCCGTACGCGACCTGCCCGGCCGGGTGGTGGTGCTACGCAGCCTGACCAAGACCTGGGGCCTGGCCGGACTGCGGATCGGCTACGTCCTCGCCCCCGCCGACCTGATCGCCCGGCTCGGCGCGGCCCAGCCGCTCTGGCCGGTCTCCACCCCGGCGCTGGCCGCCGCCGAAGCGTGCAGCGCGCCCGCCGCGCTGGCCGAGGCGGAGGCCGCCACGCAGACCATGGCGGCCCAACGTGCCCATCTGCTGCGGGGGTTGGCCAAGCTGCCAGGGATCACCGTGCACGGCACGCCGGCTGCCTCGTTCGTGCTGATCCATACGCCCGGCGCCGCTGTGCTGCGTACCCGGCTGCGCGACGAGGGCTTCGCCCTCCGCCGGGGCGACACCTTCCCCGGCCTCGGGCCTGACTGGCTCCGGATCGCGGTCCGGGACGAGGCCACCACCGACCGTTTCCTCGGCGTACTCTCAGCTCTCGTCCAGAACTGATCCCGCCCTCATCCGGCACACAGACCGCTCTCACCAGGCGTTCCTAGGCTCCCTGGCAGTTGACCCAGGAGACCGAGGAGCACAGCCATGGGACACGACCACCACGAGGGCCAACGGGTCAGCCGCCGGGCCGCGCTCGCCGGGATCAGCAGCATCGGGCTCGGCGCACTGCTCGCCGCCTGCGGCAGCCCGAAGTCCACCACCGCGACGACCACGACCGGCGCCACGGCCAGCATCTCCCCCAGCACGACGGAGGACCTCACCGCCCTGTTCGCGGGCGCGGGCACCTGCTCGCTCTCCCCCCAGGCCACCCAGGGCCCGTACTACTTCGACGCCGACAAGATCCGCAGCGACATCCGCGAGGACCGGGAAGGCGTCAAGCTCCGTATCGCCATCCGGGTCCAGGACAGCGAGGCCTGCGGGCCGCTGGCCAACGCCGTGGTCGAGATCTGGCACTGCGACGCGGCCGGCCTCTACTCCGGCGCCGAGTCCCTCTCCTCGGGCGGCGGTGGCGGTGGCGGTCCGGGTGGCGGCAGCGGTGGTGGCGGCACTCCGCCCTCGGGCGCTCCGACCGGCGCTCCCCCGTCCGGCGGGCCCGGCGGCGGCAGTGGTGGCGGCGGTGGCGGCGGCGGGGACCTCACGCCGACGGACGACAAGCGCTACCTGCGCGGCGCCCAGGTCACCAACAGCGACGGCATCGTCCAGTTCACCACCATCTGGCCGGGCTGGTACGTCGGCCGCACCGTCCACATCCACGCGATGGTGCACATCGACAACGAACGCACCCTCACCACCCAGCTGATGATGGACGAGTCGCTCAACTCCAAGGTCTTCGCCCAGCAGCCCTACGCCAAGCACACCAACCGCGACACCTTCAACGACGCCGACAGCATCTACAAGGAGTCCATGCTCCTCAAGATCACCGAGGATGCCGACGGCTACCTCGGCGTCATCACCTTCGGCGTCGACCCCGACAAGGACGGGAAGTAGCGGCCTGTCGGGCCGTCAGAACGGCCGGTACCAGGGCCGCTTGACGGGCGGCAGCGTGCGGGCGAAGAACTCCGCCAGCTCCGCGCGCTGCCCCTCGTCGAAGGCCCCCTGCGGAATGAACCCGACCGCCTTGGTGATCTGGTGGAGGTACCAGAACCCCGCCCGCCCGGTCACCTGCCGGTACAGCCGCCACTCCAGCGTCGCCTCACTCGCGGCCGTCTTCAGCGAGTACGACTGCTCCGTGATCCGAATCGTCCAGGGATCCGCGATCAACCCGGCACTCTTCCTCACCCCGCCCCGGACCGCCATCACCTCGGACAGCACCAGCAGCACCGGCCCGATACGGAAGATCGACGCATCCTGGCCGCCCCACCTGCACCACGTCAAACCCATTCGCCGCCCGCCGTGCCGTCTGCCTGCCTGTGTCGTAGACCGGCCCAGCAGGCATCGCGCGGAGTTGGCGCGTCAAGCTGAGGGGGCGAGTCCGCTGTTGACGATTCGGGTCCAGAGAGTGTGGTGCCAGTCGTTGGCGTCGGGTGCGGGCTCGGCGGTCAGGACCGGGCTGGGGCCCGTCTCGATGAGGTGCAGCAGGGTCCAGGCGACGCCGTAGCAGTCGTCCGGGCCGAAGCAGGCGACCAGCGCCTGGGCCTCCTCACCGGTGACGGGCTTGGCGATGGCTTCGAGCTGCTCGACCCGTCGGTCGATCTCCTCCTCGTCGGCGTCCCAGTCGGGGAGAGGGCCGTCCGCTGCGAAGGTCTGCACCTCTGGTCTCATCCGCGAATGATCGACCGCTGCGACCGGCTGGGGCAAGGCGCTGTGACGAGTCACGCGGCGACCCTGCCAGGACATGGGTGGCGAGCTGAACGCCGACGCGCTGGTCGAGGTTGCTCAATCAACCCAGGTCACAACCGCGAGGCGACGGCGGGATGCGGCGCGGTAGAAGTCCCGCAGCGCGTCGAAGTGCCGGCCGAGGTATGCCGGGAGATTCCCGTCGAAGCCTTCGAAGCCGCATGCCCGGGCTGCCTCCGCGCTGTCTTTCGGAAGCTGGGCGATGGCTTGGCTCACGTCAATGGCATCGAGGGCGTGGGCGATCTCGGTCACGAGCTCCGGCGGGAGAAGGGCGGGAGGGGCACCGAAGCCGTCGTAGACCTCAGTGTGATCGAGAAATCCGATGTCACCTTCGGTCTCGTCGGTGGTGCTTCGCTCAAGGGCGTTCGTGTGCGCGGCATCGACGTTGGCCCAGTGGAACAACTTGATCAGGCCCCAGATCGCCCAGTCGAGGTCGAGGGTGTCCTCGGCCGGCGGGTTCCAGCCGGGGTCGTTCTCCTGCGAATCCGCAGCGGTCTCACGGCACTGGGCCAAGTACTGAAGGCTCACGCGTGCGAGTTGTTGGGTAAGGGCCACGAAGGGAGTCTGGCGGTGTCCTCCCGTCACGTCACGCGAGTTTCGGCTCGCTGGACTATGTGTGTGGCGGCGGAGACGATCAGCGAGGAGCGTGGCCGGCAGTTGGCTACAGCTTGTGCCGAGGCCGTCGCCGCTCCACGGACAGGGTCACGCGGGGTTTCCCGGGCGACGGGCAGAAACGTCGTCGCCATGGACGAGCCCCAATGCCTCCGCCACCTGCCGCCGCTCCTCCTCCGTCAGCTCGTCGTCGGTGACCTCCGGCAGTGGCGGCAGCTCAGCAGCTTCCGCCTCCGCTGCGCCGATCACCGCGTCGATCGGGGCGAAGTGCGCCTCGGCCGCCTCGGTCTCAGCCATCTGCCGGGTGGCGGCGTTGATGAGGTAGGCCGAAACGTCCATCCCCGCGCGTTCGGCATGCGCCCGGATGCGCTCGGCGTGATCGCGATCGAGGGTGATGCTGATCCTGGTCCTTGCCATGCAGTCCAGTGTGTGACGCGCGCTACGACTGGCCAAGCGCCAACCCGGCTGCCCACGCGGCGAGGGCCGTGAAGTGCTCGGGCTGGAGGCCGAAGCGGTGGTCGACGTGCACGGTGAGGGACGGGGCCGGGTGGTGGGTGGCGATCCAGGTGGTGTCGCGTTCGGTGAGTTCGTCGTCCACCCAGGCGAAGGGGCGGCCGGCGGCCCAGGTGACCAGGTGGCGGGTCTTCCAGTGCAGGTCCTCGGGGTCGCCCTGGTGCATGGACGGCCAGTCCACGTACGGGAGTTGGGGCAGGCCGAGCAGGGGGGAGATCCAGGTGTTGGCCTCGTCGGTCCAGGTGGTGCACCAGACCAGGTCGTACGGGAGGGCGAGCAGGGCCGGGCCGTGGTCCGGGTTGAGCCAGAGCCGGAGTGGGCGGACCCGGTCGGCGGGCCGGTGCTGCCACTGCATCTGCCGGGCGATCCAGGAGGCGGGCCGGACCCGGTGGGTGAGGTAGCCCTCGGGGCGGCGGTGCGGCTTGCCGTTGTACGGGTTCAACGGGCCGTCCACGTCGAGCAGGAGCATCGGTCGGGGCATCGGGACTCCTCGGGACGGTACGTGAAGGGCACCGTAGGCGCTCCGGGCACTCGACCGCCTGCGGTTTTCGTCGGGGGTCTTGTGAGCCGGGCTCGGGTGGCGGGACCGTGGTGGCTGCTCACCGTCAACTCCCTTCCCCGGAGGCACCGATGAACCTGTCACGTCGCACGCTCCTCGGCTCGATGGCCGCCACGCTGGCCGTCGGAACGCTCGGCACAGTCGGCACCGGCGCGGCCCGAGCCGCCGTCCCCCCGACCGGGTCGTGGATGGCGGGGCTGCCGGACGGGCGGTCGCTGCTGCGGATGACCGTCCCCGGGACGCACGACTCGTGCTGCACCGACCCGGCGAACGGGACGGAGTGGTCGCACACTCAGAACTGGGGCGTGCCGGAGCAACTGGAGCGCGGCATACGGTTCCTGGACATCCGGTGCAACGGCCTTGCGGGGGCGCCGGACTCGTTCGGGATCTACCACGGCGGGTGGTACCAGGGCACCACGTTCGACCAGGTGCTGAACCAGTGCCGGAGCTTCCTGGCCGGGCACCCGGGCGAGGTGCTGCTGATGCGGGTGAAGAAGGAGAACGGGACCAACAACGACGTCGGCGCGGACTTCGCCCGGATCTTCAACGGCTATCTGGACACCAAGGGTTACCGGCCGCTGTTCTGGACCAACCCGTGGTTTCCCACCCTCGGCGAGGCGCGTGGGCGGATCGTGCTGCTGACCGACTTCGCCAACGACTGGTCCGTGCTGCACTGGCCGGGCGGGGACAACGGCTTCCTGTCCAACGACGTGATCAACCTGCAGGACCGGTACACCGGCATCAGCAGCAGCACCAAGTGGTCCTCGTACGTGCAGCGGCAGTTCGACAACGCCTTCAACGACCAGAACTCGGCGAAGCTCTACATCAACTTCGCCAGCCTCGGGAACGGCGAGTGGCCGAAGTACTCCTCCCAGACCATCATGCAGAAGGCCTGGGAGTACCTGGAGGCCCGAAAGCTGCAGCGGGCCAACCTCGGTGTGGTGCCGATGGACTTCCCCGACTTCCACACCAACGCCCTGCAGCTGCTGATCGACAAGAACTTCATCTGACCGGCTCTGTCAGCCGGCTGACGCCCCGTCGTCACCCCTTCCGGGGAACCGGCGCGTGTCCGGCGGGGCGGCGGCGGTCCGGGGCGGGATGATCGCCGATGGTTCCGGAACGCCCTGGGAAAGAGACCTGATGATTCGCAAGACCGCCGCCTCCGTCTCCGCCGTCGCACTCGCAGTCCTGGGGGCGGCGCCCGCCGTCGCCTGGGCCGCCCCGGACCCGACCGGTGCGGCGCTGGACACCACCTGCTCGGAGGTCGGCAAGCTCGGCGCCCAGCAGGCCTTCGCGATGACCGCGATGGCGGCCCAGCCGCTCCCGGTGGCGGGGCTGGTACAGCAGTGCACCGACAGTGCCCTCTCGGTGGAGGGCGACGCCGAGCTGTCCCACGCCCTCGGCGGGGCCCCGTCGCTGGCGGGCAGCGGTCCGCTGCTCTGAGTCCGGCGCCAAGGCAGGGCCGGCTGACCGAGTGTCAGCCGGCCCTGGCGGGGAGCTGCTGGACCGCCCAGCCGTTGCCGTCCGGATCGGCGAAGAAGACGAAGGAGCCCCACGGGAACTCCTGCACCTCGCTCACCGCCACACCCTGCGCGGAGAGCTCCGCGCGGGCGGCGTGGATGTCGGCGACCACCAGCTGCAGGCCCTGGGCCGAGCCCGGCGGGGTGTCCAGCAGCCCCTTCCCCAGGGCGATCGAGCAGGCCGAGCCCGGCGGCGTCAGCTGGACGAAGCGCATCGTGTCGCTGACCGTGTGGTCGTGGTCGGCGTGGAAGCCGACCTGATCGGTGTAGAACGCCTTGGCCCGGTCCACATCCGTGACCGGGACCGCCACCAGTTCGAGTTTCCAGTCCATGTCCGCGACGCTACCGAACACCGGCCGCCCCCTCATCCCGACACGCGCTTCAGCCGGCGTGGGCCACCGTCCAGGCGCGGGCGGCGGCAATCCGCTCGGTGGCGCTCGGGTGGGTGGCGAAGAGGAAGTGGACCAGCCGGGGCGGGTCGACGTCGGCGATGTTGGCGATGGCCAGGCGGCGTTGCATCGCGATGAACTGCTCGGGGTCCGAGGTGAGTTCGAGGGCATGGCGGTCGGCCCTGGCCTCGATCCGGCGGCTCGCGGCGCACTGGAACGGCCCGGCCAGAGCGCCGAGCGCGGCGGCGCAGGCCGCGAACAGGAAGAGCGAGCGCGGGTCGGCGGCCGAGGACGCGTCGGCGGCGGAGAGCAGCGGCGGCCAGGAGGTGAGCAGCCCGAGCAGGACCACCGCGACGGCTGCGCCGAGCGAGCCGAGCAGGGTGCCGGTGAGCACGTCCCGGTGTTTGACGTGGCCGAGTTCGTGGGCGACCACGAGTTCGACCTCGCGCGGGTCGGCGGTGCTGAGCAGGGTGTCGTACGCGACGATCCGGCGGGTCGCCCCGAGGCCGGAGACATAGGCGTTCAGCGCGGTGGTCCGGCGGGAGGCGTCGGCGACCAGCACCTCGCGGACCCGGATCGCGTCCCGGTCCGCCAAGTCCAGCAGCGCGGTGCGCAGTTCACCGTCGGGCAGCGGGGTGAAGCGGTTGAACAGCGGCTCGACCAGCAGCGGGAAGAGGAACGAGAGCAGCGGCACCAGCAGGGCGGCGAGCAGTGCGGCCGGCAGCCACCAGCGGTCCGGCGACCGGTCGGTCAGCGCGTACAGCCCGTACCCGACCGGCAGCGCCAGCAGCAGGCCGAGGGCCAGCCCGCGCAGCAGGTCCACCGCCCAGCCGGACCAGCCCTGGGTGATCAGCCCGTACTCCCGGCGGATCACCCGCAGCCGGGCCGCGAACGGGAGTCGGACCAGCTCGCCGATCAGCAGCAGGAGCGCCACCCCGGCCAGTACCTGCGCCGTTCGGGAACCACCGAACAGGTCGCCGGCCCAGCTGACCAGCCGGGCCCCGGCCGGGGTGAGACCGAGCAGCAGCAGCGACAGCAGTCCGGCGAGGCGGGCGCCGAGCGCCCAGGGCAGTTGGGCCCGGCGCAGCGCCCGGCCCCGGGCCACCTGCTCGGGGGTGAAGTCGTCCATGGGAGTCAAGGGTGGCAGAACGACGGCGGCCCGTCCGCCCCGCAGAGGGGTGGACGGGCCGCGCGAGGTGACTGGTGTTCAGCCGGATCAGACCTGGCCGGCCTTCTCGAGGGCCGAGCAGCAGGTGTTGACGATCAGGCGGGTGACCACGTACGGGTCGACGTTCGCGTTCGGGCGACGGTCCTCGATGTAGCCCTTGCGGTCGACCTCGACCTGCCACGGGATGCGGACCGAGGCGCCACGGTCGGACGCGCCGTAGGAGTAGACGTTCCACGGGGCGGTCTCGTGCTTGCCGGTCAGGCGGGACTGGATGTCGTCACCGTACTGGTTGACGTGCTCCAGGACCTTCTCCTGCGAGGCACCGAGCGACTCGCAGGCGGTGATGATGGCGTCGTAGCCCTCACGCATCGCCTTGGTGGAGAAGTTGGTGTGCGCGCCCGCGCCGTTCCAGTCGCCGCGCACCGGCTTGGCGTCCAGGGTGGCGTCGATGCCGAACTCCTCGGCGGTGCGGTAGAGCAGGTAGCGGGCGATCCACAGGTCGTCCGAGACGGTCAGCGCGTCGACCGGGCCGATCTGGAACTCCCACTGGCCGGGCATGACCTCGGCGTTGATGCCGCAGATCGCCAGGCCGGCGTCCATGCAGCGGTCGAGGTGCAGCTCGACGATCTCGCGACCGAAGACCTCCTCGGCGCCGATGCCGCAGTAGTAGCCACCCTGCGGGGCCGGGTAGCCGCCCTCCGGGAAGCCGAGCGGGCGGGAGCCCTTGAAGAAGGTGTACTCCTGCTCGATGCCGAAGATCGCCTCCTGCGAGGTGAACTGCTCGGCGATCGGGCGCAGCAGCGCGCGGGTGTTGGACTCGTGCGGGGTGCCGTCCGTCTCGAGGACCTCGCAGAGGACCAGGATGTGGTCGCCGCCGCGGATCGGGTCCTTCACGACCTTGACCGGGTCGAGTACACGGTCCGAGGCGTGACCCTCGGCCTGGTTGGTCGACGAGCCGTCGAAGCCCCAGGTGGGGATCTTGTCCGCGTTGGCCAGCACCCGAGTCTTGGAACGGAGCTTGGCGGTCGGCTTGGTGCCGTCGATCCAGATGTACTCGGCCTTGATTGCCATTGCGGTGAACCTCACTGCTTGGGTGGTGGGTGCCCGCGTAGCGTCGCAAGTTGCCGTTTCCCCATTGTTCCTCCTATGTAACGCCCATGTGAACCAACCGTCCGCAGCGGCACGAGTACGGTCGGGAAGTGTCATGTCCGGATGGTGGACGTTCGATTCCACCCCTTGGTCAGTGCTTCCGCGCGTGTGCGCGACGCCGCCGGGTCATCCGCAGTGCCACCGCGCCGACCGCCAGCAGGGCGCCCGAAGTGGCCAGCACGGTGCCGGTCCCACTGCTTCCGGTGGCGGCCAGCGCCCGGCCGGCCTCGGGGCTCTCGCTCGCCACCGCCGGGACGGCCCGGTTGGCCCGGGTCGGGATGACGGCGGCGCTCGGGCTCGGGGCCGGGACGGGCTTCTCACAGCTGACCGAGGCCACCGTGATCTTCCCGGTGACCTTGGCGACGTTCAGCTTCAGCGGATTGACGTCCAGCGTGACCTCCAGGGCGGAGGCGGCCGCCGTACTGGAGGTGGTGCTCCGCCGGGAGAACTGGACGTCCACCAGGCCGACCCCCGGGACCTCCACATGGGTCGGCCCGTTCAGCCCGAGCGTGACGGGCTTGCCGAGCACGGTGATCCGGGCGGGCGAGTTCACCTTGGCGGTGGGCGGCCCGTCCACCGGGCAGGTGACCTCGGCGCTCAGCGCCTCCAGTTCGAGCAGGGCCGCTCCCAGCAGGCCGGGAGCCCGGACGTCGGCATCCAGCAGCTCGACCTTGGCGGCGGAGCCGGTGGCGTCCGCCCTGGTGGTGGACTTGCCGACCTCCGCCCTGACCAGGGTGACCGGCCGGCCCTGGTCCACCCCGTCCACCTTGGCGGTCAGCACCGAGCCGTCCAGGCTGGCCGGGGACTCCACCTTGTTCAGCGAGATCCGGACCGGGACGGCGGCGGCGCCGGCCAACAGGGCGACGTTCAGGTCGAGTTCGGCCGTGACGGCGGCGGCCCGGCCGGGCGAGGCGAGGGCCGGGTCGGCAGCCTGGGCGGTGCCCGGCAGGACCAGTACGGCGGTCAGGGCGGTGGCGGCCGAGGCACAGAGAACGGAGTGGCGCACGGGCATGACGGAGGAACCCCCGGGGAGGAAGAGTTGGCAGAGCCGGCCACGGATGCTCCTCGGCGCAGGCACGGGGAGGGGGCGTTGCTCTCGACTGCCGTCAGTCTCTTCGAACAATCCGTCACATGAGTAACACTGAGCGTCAGTTCACTCTTTCGGGTTGAGTTGACGCTGAGCGCTGACGAAAAGCGGGGTTACGGGAGGCGCCAGTCCACCGGCTGGGCGCCCTGGCCGACCAGCATCTGGTTGGCCCGGCTGAACGGGCGGGAGCCGAAGAAGCCGCCGCTCGCCGACATCGGGCTCGGGTGGGCCGACTCGACGGCCGGCACCTGGCCGAGCAGGGGGCGCAGGTTACGGGCGTCGCGCCCCCAGAGGATCGCGACCAGCGGCCCGCCCCGGTCCACCAGGGCCCGGATCGCCTGCTCGGTGACGTCCTCCCAGCCCTTGCCCCGGTGCGCGGCCGGCTTGCCGGGAGCGGTGGTCAACGCCCGGTTGAGCAGCAGTACGCCCTGCTCGGTCCAAGGGGTGAGGTCACCGTTGGCGGGCGGCGGGAAGCTGAGGTCCCGGCCGTACTCCTGGAAGATGTTGATCAGACTGCCCGGGATCGGGCGCACCTCGGGCGCCACCGAGAAGCTCAGGCCGACGGCGTGACCCGGCGTCGGGTAGGGGTCCTGACCCACGATCAGCACCCGGACCTGGTCGAAGGGCTGCTGGAACGCCCGCAGCACATTCGGGCCGGACGGCAGGTAGGTCCGCCCCTCGGCCAGCTCCCCGCGCAGGAAGTCACCCATCGCGGCGACCCGTCCGGCCACCGGCTCCAGGGCCTTGGCCCAGCCGGGCTCGACAATCTCGTTCAACGGACGTGCAGCCATATGGCCCAGCCTAGTGGGCCCGGAGCTCGGCCATTTACAGCCCGGGGCTCGGGGAACTGCAAGGAGATCCGGCGCCGGGGTCACGTGCAAAAGTGCCTGACCATTTACGTGCGGATCACCTTTTCCGAGGTTGGCGTCGCAGTTCCCCGAGCCCCTGGGCAGTGCCTGGCTGAGCACAGCTGCCGTCTACAGGATCCGGCCGCGGAGGACGATGAGCTGGGGGTCGGCCAGGACGCGGATGTCCGTGCGGGGGTCGGCGGCGTAGACGACCAGGTCGGCCGGGGCGCCCTCGGTGAGGCCCGGGCGGCCGAGCCACTTGCGGGCGGCCCAGGTGGCGGCGCCCAGGGCGGCGAGCGGTGAGAGCCCGGCCTTGACCAGTTCGGCCACCTCCTCGGCGACCAGTCCGTGGGCGAGCGAGCCGCCCGCGTCGGTGCCGACGTAGATGGGCACGCCCGCGTCGTGGGCGGCGCCGACCGTGTCGTAGCGCCGCTCGTGCAGCCGCCGCATGTGCGCCGACCAGGCCGGGAAGCGCTGGTCGCCGCCGGCTGCCAGCTTCGGGAAGGTCGCGATGTTGACCAGCGTCGGCACGATCGCGACCCCGCGCTCGGCGAACTGCGGGATCAACTCCTCGGTCAGGCCGGTCGCGTGCTCCACACAGTCGATCCCGGCAGCCAGCAGGTCGGGCAGCGACTCGGCGGCGAAGCAGTGCGCGGTGACCCGGGCCCCCTCCTGGTGTGCGGCCGCGATCGCCTCCCGCAGGGCGTCGCCGGGCCAGCAGGCGGCCAGGTCGCCGCGCTCGCGGTCGATCCAGTCGCCGACCAGCTTGACCCAGCCGTCGCCGCGCCGGGCCTCGGCCCGGACGTACGCGGGCAGGTCGCCGGGCTCGATCTCGTGCGCGTAGTTGCGGATGTAGCGCCTGGTACGGGCGATGTGACGGCCCGCCCGGATGATCCGGGGCAGGTCCTCGCGGGCGTCCACCCAGCGGGTGTCGGCGGCCGAACCGGCGTCCCGGATCAGCAGGGTGCCCGCGTCCCGGTCGGTGATCGCCTGCTTCTCGCTGGTCGCGGCGTCCACCGCGCCGTGCGCGTCCAGTCCGACGTGGCAGTGCGCGTCGACCAGCCCGGGCACCGCCCAGCCGTGCACCGTACGGCTCTCGCCTGCGGGCCGCTGGTACGTCACCCGGCCGTCCAGCACCCAGAGTTCGTCCCGGACGTCATCAGGACCGACCAGCACCCGACCCTTGACGTGCAGCACCGCAGCATCGCTCATGCCCCGCACTCTACCGAGGCCCTGGAACGCCCTGATCGGGTGATTCACAAGGCACCCGGCGCTCGATTGGCAATCTGATTGCTAAACTTCTGCCATGGCAGACAATGACGCTGTTCCCGGCATCGGCGAAGGCTCCGCCAAGGTAGTGAGCATCTCGGTACCGGAAGGCACACTGCTCGCGCTCCGGGAGGCAGCCGGCACCCGTGGGCTGTCGGCCTTCATCACGACCGCGATGGAGAAGCGACTACGAGATCTCGCGACCATCGAGTACCTGGACCAGATCGAGGCCGAGCACGGGCCGAGCACGCCTGAGGAGATAAAAGAGGTCGCCGACATCTGGGCTGCCGCCGAGCAGAAGGAGGCTCAGTGGCGCGCGGCCGGGTGACCGACAGCGGGACGCTCGTGTTGGACAGCCAGGGCTTGTCCAAGTACATCGACGGCGACCCGTATGTCGGCCGCCTCGCCCGCGGTGCGGTAGAGCGCGGCTCGGCGCGGGTCGTGAGCGGATCGACCCTCATCGAGGTCCAGCACAGGGGCATCAAGCGAGCCCACTGGGACTTCGTCCTCTCTCAGCTCCAAGTTGAGCCGCTGCACGTCGAGTGGGCCAGGGAGGCTGCCACTCTGCTTCAGGATGTCGGCCTGCACGGCCACAAATACGCCATCGACGCGATGGTCGCCGTCACCGCGCTCCACCAGCCCGGCCCGGTGGTCATGTTGACCTCCGACGTGGACGACATGGCGAAGCTCTGCGGTGATCGGGTCACTCTGATCGCACTGTGAGCACCTGCTCCACCCGGGCCGCGCGGGGCTGCAGCAGCGGCAGCACCGCCAGCGCGCTGAGCCCGTAACAGAGCGCCACCGCACCGAACAGCAGGCGCGGGTCGTGGTCGTAGAGGACGGCGGCAAGGTAGCCGGAGGGTATCGCCACCAGGGCCGTCAAGGTCTTGATGGCGGAGGAGAGTTCGGCGCGGTCCAGGGCGGGGATCGCGCTGACCACCAAGGCGTCCCGGTAGGACTCGAGGAGGAACGGCCCGGCGGCGGTCAGCACGGTGCTGAGCAGCAGGACGACGAGGCCGCCCCGGGGCACTCCGAGGAACGCCAGCCAACCGACTGTGCTGAGCAACAGGCCGGTCAGGATGGAGCGGGCCGGCGGGCGGTGCTGCCAGCGGGGCATCGGGCCGAGGTAGCAGGCGAAGGCGGTGACGGCGGCCACGGCCGGGAGGGCGGCGATCGCGGCCGTGCCGTAGTGCAGGTTGTCGGCGAGGTGGACGACCTGGAAGAGGTTGATCTGGACGGCCAGGTTGGTGAGCAGGCAGAGCACCACCACCGGCCACAACTGCCGGGAGCGGCAGGCCAGTCCGAGCATCCGCAGGCCCCGGGCGACCCCGCCGAGCAGCGAGCCGTGCGGGGCGGCGGCGGACTGCCGCCCCGCGGCGGTCTCGACGGTGAGGTGGTTCCGGATCAGGAACATCGCCGTCATGCTGACCCCGCCGAGCAGGTAGACCCAGCGCAGCGTCGGCAGCGTTCCGTACCGGGCCATCGCGATGCCCGCCAGTGGGGCGAGCAACCCGGCGGCCATCACCACGAGTTTGATCGCGGCGAAGATCCGGGGACGCTGCCGCTCGGTGGCGTCCTCTGTGACCAGCAGGAAGAACGAGAGGTTGACCACCCGGCTGAGCGAGCTGCAGAGGGCGGCGAGCAGGAACAGCCAGAAGGTGTCGGCGAAGGCCCAGACGAACATCGGGACGGACCAGGAGAGCAGGTCGAAGATCAGCGTGGTCCGCCTGCGCCCGAGCCGGTTGGTGATCGTGCCCGCCAACAACTGGACGCAGCAGGCGAGATAGAGCCCGGCCGAGGCGATCAGGCCGATCTCCAGCGTGCTCAGCCCGGCGGTCTTCTGGTACAGCGTCGCGTAGTAGATCGAGATGGTGCCGGGGACGGCCCAGAGCGGCTCCCAGAGGATGGAGTGCCGGGCGTTCGGGGGAAGGTCGGCGATCAGCATCGGGCACTCCTGCCGCAGGGGGTGGCGGGGTCAGCGGTGCTTGAACCAACTGGCGGCGCTGGTCACCTTGTTGGCGTAGTCGAACAGCGCCTGGTTCTCCCAGGCGTTCTTGGAGCTCGCGTCGGCCGGGTCCCAGCCGTTGCCCGTGACGGCGGTCCAGGCCGGCTCCCAGTAGAAGACGCCCAGGCCGCGGCCGTTCGGCACGGCCTCGACCACGTTCATGACGTCGCGCAGGGCGGCGGCCTGGCCGGCCTGGGTCGCGGGGTAGCCGCTCTGGACGTCGGCCGAGGTGAAGTTGTTCTCCAGCCCGTCCTTGTCGGCCGTGGTGAAGGCGTAGGCGGTCTCGGCGACGAAGACCTGCTTGCCGTAGCGGGCGGCCGCGTCGTCCAGGGTGGCCTGGAGGTCGTTCAGCGGGCCGTGCCAGTAGTTGTAGTAGGAGAGCCCGATCAGGTCGAAGGACACCCCGTTGGCCACCGCGTTGTCGAAGAACGTCCGGGTGCCCGCCAGGTCACCGCCCTTGGCCAGGTGCAGCGCGACCTTGGTCGAACTGCTCACCGCCTTGGCCGCGTTCGCGCCCTGCTTGAGGAATCCGGCCAGGTTGGACCAGTTCGAGGTGGAGCCGGTGGGGAGCAGCATCCCGTCGTTGATCTCGTTGCCGATCTGCACCATGTCCGCCGTGGTGCCCTGCGCCTTGAGGGCGTTGAGTACGTCGTAGGTGTGGTTGTAGACGGCGGTGTTGAGCTGCGCCACGGTGTAGGCCGACCAGGCGGCGGGCTTGTCCTGCTGGCCCGGGTGGGCCCAGTGGTCGGAGTAGTGGAAGTCCACCAGGACGCCCATGCCGAGCGCCTTGGCCCGCTTGGCCATGGCCAGCACCTGGGTCTTGGTGTTGTAGCCGTCGGCCGGATTCACCCAGACCTTGAGGCGGACGTAGTTCATCCCGTTGGAGTTCAGGATGGTCATCGCGTCACCGGTGCTGCCGGACGCGTACTGGTAGACCCCGCCCTTGTCCTCGCTCTTCTTCAGCGAGGAGAGGTCACCGCCCTTGGCCGCGACAGCAGTGCTGCCCGAGGTGAACGTGAGGTCGTCGACGTTCAGCCAGTTCCCCGCGTTGGCATCGGAGTTGATGCTGATGGTGCACTGCCCACCGGTCACCACGATCGAGGTGACCAGGCGTATCCAGCCGCCGTTGGGGGTGGGCGGCAGGTCGGTGCGCTGCTCGGTGGAGCCGCAGTTGCGCAGCGCGAGGTAGGCGGAGTTCTGCCCACCGCTGGAGCGGACCCAGGCGGTGAGCGTGTAGTTCCCGTTGGTCAGCCCGGAGAGGTACTGGTACGTCTCGACCTTGTAGGCGGCGGCGTTCCAGTGGGCGAGCCGGTACGAACCGGCGTGGCCGCCCGCCTCGGTGTACGAGGCGGCGTTCTGCCCGGCGGCGGAGTAGGTCGACCAGCCGGTGGGGGTGGCGGTGGCCGAACCGTTCGACTCGAAGCCGGGGTTGGTGATCGTGGTGGCGGCGTCGGCGCTCGCGATGGGGAGCGCGATGACGGCCGCGGCGAGCATGAGTGTGGCTGCGCCGCTGCTCAGCAGGCGCTTGGTTCCCTGGTGCATCGTCATCCTTGGCGATGAGGTGGGGTGGGGGAGGTGGTGCCACGAGGGTGCAGCGGTGGGGCGCTCCGCACTGGGGATGGGAGTCCAGTCGGCCGGCCACCGGGCTGCCGGTGATGAGCTCGACGCCCTCGCCCGGCACCGGCAGCTCGACGTCGGCCGAGCTGTGGTTGATCGCGAACAGGTAGCGGCCGTGCTCGCCCACCCGCTCCACCAGCTCGACGTCGCGCGGCAGTTCGCGCTCGGCCAGGCCCGCGTCCGCGCAGGCCCGGGCCAGCACGGTGTCCAGGCCGGCGCCGTTCAGCCGGCTGGAGACGTACCAGGCGGTGCCGTCCCCGAGCGCGTGCCGGGTGACGGCGGGGTGCCCGGCGGCGGGGCCGTCGGCGTACGTCCAGACCGGCTCGGCGCCGCGCGGGACGACGAACTCGGACCACACGTCGCCGGTCAGCTCGGAGCCGCCGCCGACCAGTCGGACGGTCTCCCCGGCCCGCAGCGGTGCGAACTCCTCGACCGTGAGGCCGAGTACGTCGCGCAGCGCGCCAGGGTGCGGGCCCGGCTGGACGGTGTCGTGCTCGTCCACGATGCCGGAGAAGTAGGAGACCGCCAGCGTGCCGCCCCGCGCCACGTACTCCTGGAGGTTGAGCGAGGCCGCCTCGGTCATCAGGTACAGCGCCGGGACCAGCACCAGCGGGTAGCCGCTGAGGTCCGCCTCGGGGTGCGCGAAGTCGACCGTCAGGTGCCGGTCGTACGCGGCGGCGTACCAGGCGTCGGCCCGCTCGCGGGCGTCCAGGTCCTCGCTCGGCCGCCACTCCAGCTTCTGTGCCCACCAGGACTGCCAGTCCCAGAGGATCGCCGCGTCGGCCTTGACCCGGCTCCCCCGGACCGCGCCCAGCGAGCCCAGGTCGGCGCCGAGTGCGACCACCTCGCGCCAGATCCGGCTGTCGGTCCCGGCGTGCGGCAGCATCGCGGAGTGGAACTTCTCGGCGCCGTAGCGGGAGGCCCGCCACTGGAAGAACATCGCGCCGTCCGAGCCGCGGGCGACGTGCGCCAGGCTGTTGCGGGCCAGCTCGCCGGGCTGCTTGATCAGGTTCCGGGGCTGCCAGTTGACCGCGCCGGTGGAGTGCTCGAGCAGCAGCCAGGGCCGGCCACCTGCCACCGAGCGGGTGAGGTCCGCCGACATCGCGAGGTTGATGTGGTTGCGCGGCGCTTCGGCGACCAGGTAGTGGTCGTTCGAGACGAGGTCCACCTCGCGGCCCCAGGCCCAGTAGTCCAGTGACTCGCACTGGGACAGCGCGGTCATGAAGTTGGTGGTGACCGGGATGCCGGGCGAGAGGCGGTGCAGCACGTCCCGCTCGCGCTTGAAGTTGGCCAGGATGGCGTCGTTGGTGAACCTGGCCCAGTCCAGCTGCTGCGCCGGGTTGCCCGCCGTGGGGGTGGTCCGGGGCGGCCGGACGTCGTCCCAGCGGTTGTAGCGCTGACCCCAGAAGGTGGTGCCCCAGGCCGAGTTGAGCTCGGCCAGGGTCTGGTAGCGGTCGGCCAGCCAGCGCCGGAAGTGCGCGGCGGAGATCTCGCAGTAGCAGGCGCTGACCGGCACGCCGTACTCGTTGTGCACGTGCCAGAGCGCGACCGCCGGGTGGCTGCCGTAGCGCAGGCCGAGCTGCTCGGTGATGCTCGCGGCGGCCTCCTGGTAGGCGGGCGAGCTGTGGCAGATCGCACCGCGTCCGCCGAACTCGTACCGCAGGCCGTCCTTGCCGACCGGCAGTGCCTCGGGGTGCTCGCGGTAGAACCAGACCGGCGGGACCACGGTGGGGGTGCCGAGGTCGACCCGGATGCCGTTCTCGTGCAGCAGGTCGAGCAGCCGGTCCAGCCAGCCGAAGTCGTAGGCGCCGCGCTCGGTCTCCAGCAGGGCCCAGGAGAAGATCCCGACGCTGACCATGGTGACCCCGGCCTCGCGCATCAGCCTGACGTCCTGCTGCCAGACCTCCTCGGGCCACTGCTCCGGGTTGTAGTCCCCGCCGAAGGCGAGCGCGTCCAGCCCGACGGGCCAGGTCAGCGGGTGTTCCATGTGAGGCTCCATCAGGAAGTTCTGTGAACGTGCACAGCGGCGGGCTGCTGTGTCTCGCCTAGATAACCGTACGATCCCAAGCATTGACAAGTGTCTGGCTGGTTTCCGTACTGTGAACGTGCACAGCCGATGATCGCGGCCCCACCCGCTCCGGCTGCCCCCCGCTTCTCCCCCTGCAGCAGTGATCCTCGGGAGGATCCCCATGAACCGTCGCGCCCTCGCCCCGGCCGCCCTCGCCCTGACCGGCGTGCTCGCGCTCGCCGCCTGCTCCAGCTCGGCCGGCTCCGACGAGCCCAAGGCCGCCACCGGCCCGGTGAACCTGACCTTCTGGTCCTGGACCCCGAACATGGACAAGGTCGTGGCGCTCTGGAACCAGGGCCACCCCGACATCCAGGTGAGCGTGCAGAAGCAGGCCAGCGGCGACGACCTGGTCACCAAGACCATCACCGCCGCCAAGGCCGGCAACGCCCCCGACCTGGTGCAGGCCGAGTTCCAGGCGCTGCCGACGCTGGTCTCCAACGACGTGCTGGCCGACATCTCCAAGCAGGCCGGTGCGGTGAAGAGCCAGTTCGCCGCCGGTGTCTGGCAGCAGGTCACGCTCGGAACCGACGCCGTCTACGCGATCCCGCAGGACACCGCCCCGCTCGCGCTCTACTACCGCACGGACATGTTCCAGCAGTACGGCCTCAAGGTGCCCACCACCTGGGCCGAGTTCGCCGACGCGGCCCGCCAGTTGAAGCAGAAGGACCCGAGCAAGGCGCTCACCACCTTCTCCGCCAACGACTCCGGCCTGTTCGCCGGGCTGGCCCAGCAGGCCGGGGCCAAGTGGTGGACCGCCTCCGGCGAGACCTGGAAGGTCGGCATCGACGACGCGGCCACCAAGAAGGTCGCCGACTTCTGGGGCGGCCTGGTCAAGGAGGGCGCCGTCGACAACCAGCCGATGTACACCCCGGCCTGGAGCAAGGCGCTGAACGACGGCAGCCAGATCGCCTGGGTCAGCGCGGTCTGGGCGCCCGGTGTCTTCGACAGCTCCGCTCCCGACACCAAGGGCAAGTGGGCGATGGCCCCGCTGCCGCAGTGGAACGCAGGCGAGATCGTCACCGGCAGCTGGGGCGGCTCCACCACCGGCATCACCACCGGCGCCAAGAAGGCCGGACACGCCGACGCCGCCGCCCAGTTCGCCGGCTGGCTGAACACCGACCCGACCGCCGTCACCGCGCTGGTCAAGGAGGCGGGCATCTACCCGGCCGCCACCACCGCACAGACCGGCTCCGCGCTGGCCGTCCCCCCGGCGTTCTTCGCCAACCAGGCGGACTTCTACCCGAAGGCGGCCGAGATCGCCAAGGGCACCGCGGCCGCCGCCTGGGGGCCGAACGTCAACGTCGCCTACTCCACCTTCAAGGACGCCTTCGGCAAGGCCGCCCAGGACAAGGGCGACTTCTCGGCCGCGCTGACCGCGATGCAGCAGGCCACCGTCGCGGACCTGAAGAAGAACGGCTTCAAGACCGAAGGCTGACCGCCAAGTTGACCCAGGCCCGGGGCTGACCGAGCGTCAGTCCCGGGCGTCCTCCCGAACCCAAGGACCGCCATGGCGCCCCCGCAGCCCAGGCCGACCAGGCGACTCGCCCCGTACGCCTTCCTGGCCCCCGCCACCCTGCTGTTCTCGCTGTTCTTCGCCCTGCCGATCGGTTACGCGATCTACCTGAGCTTCCGCGCGGTGCGGGTCAAGGGCCTCGGCCTCGGCTCCGGTGCCCGCACCGAGATCTGGGCCGGCGTCGGCAACTACACCTCCGCGCTGAGCGACCCCGAACTGCTCGGCGGCGCCGGGCGGACCCTGGTCTACGGAGCGCTGCTGGTGCCCGCGATGCTCGGCGCCGCGCTGTTCTTCGCACTGCTGCTCGACACCCCGGCGATCCGGTTCGGCGCGTTCTCCCGGCTGGCGATCTTCCTGCCGTACGCGGTGCCCGGCATCGTGGCCTCGCTGCTCTGGGGCTTCCTCTACCTGCCGACCGTCAGCCCGGGCTACTTCCTGCTCACCAAGGCGGGGATGGACGGCCCGGATCTGCTGTCCGGCAACGGCCTCTTCGTGGCGCTGGCCAACATCGCGGTCTGGGGCGGCACCGGCTTCAACATGATCGTCATCTACACCTCGCTCCGGTCCATCCCGGTCGAGCTGTACGAGGCGGCCCGGCTGGACGGCTGCTCGGAGCTGAAGATCGCCCTGCAGATCAAGATCCCGATGGTGCTGCCCTCGCTGGTGCTGACCTTCTTCTTCTCGATGATCGCCACCCTGCAGGTCTTCAGCGAGCCGATGACGCTCAAGCCGATGACCAACGCGCTCAGCTCCACCTGGAGCCCACTGATGAAGGTCTACCGGGACGCCTTCATCCAGGGCGACATCCACTCCGCCGCCGCCACCTCGGTGGTGATCGCGGTCGCCACCCTGATCCTCTCCTTCGGCTTCCTCAAGCTGGTCAACAAGCGCACCGACGGGGGCAGCTGATGCGTACCAAGTCGACCCGGTGGATACCCACCCTGATCCTGCTGCTCGGCGCGGTCTACTGCCTGGTGCCGATCCTCTGGGTGCTGATGGCCTCCACCAAGAGCGGCCAGGAGCTGTTCACCACCTTCACCTTCGCCCCGGGCTCCGGCTTCCTGGACAACCTGGCCGAGCTGTCCTCCTACCGGGACGGCGTCTACTGGCGCTGGATGCTCAACTCCGCGCTGTACGCGGGCTTCGGCGCGCTGCTCTCCGCCGCGCTCTCCGGCGTCACCGGCTACGCGCTGGCCAAGTACCGCTTCCGGGGCCGGAACGCGCTGTTCAGCATCCTGCTCGCCGGGGTGCTGATGCCGCCGATCACGCTGGCCATCCCGCAGTACCTGCTGATGGCCGAGGCCGGTCTGGCCGACAGCTACTGGTCCGTCCTGCTGCCCAGCATCCTCAGCCCGTACGGCATCTACCTGGCCCGGATCTACGCCGCCGCCGCGATCCCGGACGAGGTGGTGGAGGCCGCCCGGGTGGACGGCGCACGAGAGTTCCGGCTGTTCCGCAGCGTGGCGCTGCCGATGATGGTGCCCGGTCTGGTGACCGTCTTCCTGTTCCAGTTCGTGGCGATCTGGAACAACTTCCTGCTGCCGTACATCATGCTCGGCGACGACTCGAAGTTCCCGGTCACGGTGGGTCTGTACTCGCTGCTCCAACAGGGCGCCAACGCCCCCGCGCTGTACACCCTGGTGATCACCGGGGCGCTGCTCTCGATCGTCCCGCTGATCGCACTCTTCCTGGGACTCCAGCGCTACTGGCGCATCGATCTGCTCTCCGGCGCCGTAAAGTCCTGACTGTCCGCCAGCTTCATCTGTTGAGGAACCACCCATGACGGAACCCGCGCCCCATGGCAGGACCGGCCGCACCCGGCGTCCGCCCACCATCCACGACGTCGCCGCCGAGGCCGGCGTCTCGCGCGGCACCGTCTCCCGCGTCCTCCAGGGCGGACACAACGTCAGCCCCGCTGCCCTGGAGGCCGTGAACGCGGCGATCAGGAAGCTCGGCTACGTGGTCAACCGGGCTGCCCGCAGCCTGGTCACCCAGCGCTCCGGCTCGGTCGCCTTCCTGCTCACCGAACCGCAGGAGCGCTTCTTCGAGGACCCCAACTTCGTGACGCTGCTGCGTGGTTGCACCGCCGCTCTGGCCGACCACGACATCCCGCTGATCCTGATGACGGCGGGCAACGAGGCCGAACGCCGCCGTGTCACCCGCTACCTGGCGGCCGGTCACGCCGACGGCGTCCTGCTGGTCTCCTCGCACGCGGGCAACCCGATCCTGGCCGAGCTCCGGCAGGCCGAACTCCCCGTCGTCTCCTGCGGAAAGCCGCTCGGCCACCGCGGCCGGCTCGCGTACGKGGCGGCCGACGACCGGGAGGGCGCCAAGGAGATGGTCCGTCACCTGCTGGACACCGGCCGCCGCCGGGTCGCCACCGTGACCGGCCCGCAGGACACCCCGGGCGGAGTGGAACGGCTGGCCGGCTACCGCGAGGTGCTGGCCGAGTACGGCATCCCGTACGACGACCGCCTGGTCGCCGAGGGCGACTACAGCCGCACCAGCGGCGAGACCGCCACCGACCGGCTGCTCACCCAGGCTCCGGACCTGGACGCCCTGTTCGTCGCCTCCGACCTGATGGCCGAAGGCGCCCTCACCGCCCTCACCCGAGCCGGCCGCACCGTCCCCGACGACGTGGCCGTCGGCGGCTTCGACGACTCCCCCGCCGCGCTCGCCGCCCGCCCCCCGCTCACGACGATAAGGCAGCCCTGGGACCGGATCAGCGAGGAGATGGTCCGCCTGCTGGTGGCCCAGATCGCCGGCGACGACCCCTCCACGGTGATCCTCCCGACCGAACTGGTGGTCCGCAGCTCCACCTGATCCGGCCAAACCTCGGATTCAGGGGCGGTTTTCGGACAGCGCGCGGTGTTGCGTGGCGGTAACACCTGTGTGCGGCAGGGGACTCACCAGGGAGGATCTGCGGGGCGGGGGTGGTTGGGCAGGATATTTTACGGCCGGTTCAGGTATGACGCGTGCACGCCGATGCTGCGTAGCCTCTCTGCTCGGCGGCCCCTCACCGCCCACCCCCACGGCTTCACCAGGAGAGCAGATGCGCCGTCCTGTCCTTTCCCTTGCCCACACCTCGAGCCGGCTGCTGAGCGTCGCCGCCATCGCCGGGCTGCTGACCGCAGGTCAGTTCGCCGTACCGTCCTCGATCGGTGCGCTGGGTGTGCCGAGTGCCGCCGCGTGCGCCTCCGACCAGGCCGGGGAGAACGCCTCGGCCCGCCAGGTCAAGGGCGGTCACGCCGCCGAGCCGAACGCGCTGACCGACGCCCAGGCCAAGGCGATGGACGCCGACCTGAACGCGAAGGTCACCCAGCTGCGGAAGTCGGCGCAGGGTCAGCAGCTGCTCGCGGGCGGCTCGCTGGCGGCCACCAGCATCCCGGTCTACTTCCACGTGGTGCACAGCGGCACCACCGGGAAGCTCACCTCGACGGACATCGGCAAGCAGATAGCCGTGCTGAACGCGGCCTACGGCGGCCAGGGCACCGGTAACACCGCGACCCCGTTCTCGTTCTCCCTGGTCGCCACCGACTACACCGACAACTCGAGCTGGTACAACGGCATCTCGCCGGGCTCCACGGCCGAGAAGAGCATGAAGAGCGCCCTGCGCAAGGGTGGCGCGAATGCCCTCAACATCTACACCGCCAGCCTCGGCCAGAGCCTGCTGGGCTGGGCCACCTTCCCGAGCTCGTACAACTCGAACCCGTCGGACGACGGCGTGGTCATGCTGGACACCTCACTGCCCGGCGGCTCGGCGACCAACTACAACGAGGGCGACACCGCCACCCACGAGGTCGGCCACTGGATGGGGCTCTACCACACCTTCCAGGGCGGCTGTAACGGCAACGGCGACTACGTCAGCGACACCCCCGCCGAGAAGAGCGCGGCCTTCGAGTGCCCGACCGGCCGTGACACCTGCACCAGCAAGCCGGGCCTGGACCCGATCAAGAACTTCATGGACTACACCTATGACTCCTGCATGACCCAGTTCACCCCGGGCCAGGTCACCCGGATGACCAACTCCTGGGCGTCGTACCGCGCCTGACCCTTCCGACGMCCGACGGGCGCCTCTCCTTCCGGAGGGGCGCCCGTCGGTCGTTGTTCGTTTCGCAGCCGTCTGACGGCCACCTTCGAAGGTCAGAGTTGTATGTACAACTTCTGCTCCGGAGGACGTTCCGATGACTCTTTCGCCGTACTGGCTGCGCGACAACTGCCCCTGCACCGACTGCCGCGATCCGCGCACGGGGCAGAAGCTGTTCCAGATCACCGATCTGCCCGCCGATCTGACGATCGGGCACTCGGCGGAGGCCGACGGGGTGCTGGCGGTGGAGTGGTCGGACGGGCACTCCTCGCGTTACCCGGCCGACTTCCTCGCGGGAGACGGCGGTGACGACGGGCGGACGGAGCAGGGCAAGCCGCTCTGGGCCGCCGCGGACTTCGCGGGCGGGCTGCCGGAGGCGGACTGGTCCGCGTACGTCGCCGAACCGGCCGAGCGGGCCGCGGTGCTGGGCGCGGTGCGGCGGTTCGGCTTCGCGCTGCTGCGGGAGGTGCCGGCGGTCGACCGGCAGGTGCTGGCGGTGGCCGGGACCTTCGGGTACGTCCGGGCGACCAACTACGGCGAGCTGTTCGACGTCCGGGTCGAGGCCGACGCCAACAACCTGGCCTTCACCAACGTGGCGATCGCCCCGCACACCGACAACCCCTACCGCGACCCGGTGCCCACCCTGCAGCTGCTGCACTGCCTGCGCAACGAGTCCGAGGGCGGCGACTCCGGCCTGGTGGACGGGTTCCGGGCGGCGGCCGCGCTGCGGACCGAGTCCCCGGCGGACTTCGCGGTGCTCACCGGTACGCCGGTGCCGTTCGTGTTCCGCGACCGGAGCACCGAGCTGCGGGCCGACCGGCCGCTGATCGAGGTCGACGCGCTGGGGCGGATCCGCGAGGTGCGGTTCAACAACCGTTCGATCGGCACCCTGCGGGGCGGTGACGTCGAGGCGTTCTACCGGGCGTACCGGCGGTTCGCGGAGATCACCCTGCGGCCGGAACTGCAGCTGGAGTTCCGGCTCGGGCCCGGCGACTGCCTGATCTTCGACAACACCCGCCTGCTGCACGCCAGGACCGCCTTCGAGCAGGACGGCGCCCGGCACCTCCAGGGCTGCTACGCCGACCTGGACTCGCTCGGCTCCACCCTCGCCCTGCTGGACCGGCGGGCCGCCGCGATCGACACGATCGCCGGGCTGTTCGCGGCCGAGGGCGCCGGGGAGTACCTCGGCGAGGCCGTCACGATGGCCGAGCACATGCTCCAGTGCGGCGCACTGGCCGAGGCGGCCGGCGCACCCGACCACCTGGTGGCCGCCGCCCTGCTGCACGACGTCGGCCACTTCGGCGGCTCCGGCCTCGAACTGATGGCGGGTCAGGACAACCGGCACAGCCACACCGGTGCGGACTGGCTCGCGCGGTGGTTCGGCCCCGAGGTGACCGGCCCGATCCAGCTGCACGTGGCCGCCAAGCGGTACCTGTGTGCGGTGGATCCCAGCTACCTGGCGCTGCTCTCCGAGGCCTCGGTCTTCACCCTCCAGGTCCAGGGCGGCCCGATGACGGAGGAGGAGGCCGCCGCTTTCGCCGCCCTTCCGGGGGCTGCCGACGCCGTCACCGTCCGCCGTTGGGACGACCAGGCGAAGGACGCCGACGCGGTCACCCCGGACTTCGACCACTTCCGGCCGCTGCTGGCCCGGCTGCTGGGCAGCTGAGAACCATTTACGGTCCAGGGGCTCGGGGCTCTGCTGACTTGCGGCTCCGCCGCGGGGCGAGGAGATCTGGCGCCGGGGTCACGTACGAAAGTGCCTGACCATTTACGTACGGATCACCTTGTACGGGTCGGCGTCGCCCCGCGGCGGAGCCGCCCACTAGCAGGGCCCCGAGCCCCTGGGTGGTGCACCTTGTGCCTAGTCGCTCTCGCGGGCGTGCCGTGAAAGGGCGGAGGAGGCCAGCGAGTTGTGGATGCTGAAGGCGACCGTGCCGGGGAGGTAGCGGTCCTGGGACCACTCGACCGGGGTGCCGGTGGGGTCGGTGGTGCGGCGCTTCTCGCGGAGCAGGGGGCTGCCGCGGCGGCAGGTGAGGAGGCGGGCGTCGTCGGCGTTGGCGGCGACCACGTCGATGGTGTGGTCGGCGTCGGTGAAGAGGACGCCGTGTTCGCGCAGGGGCTCGGTGTGGGAGACCACGTCCGGGGGGAGCTGGGCGACCAGCTCACCCACCAAGGGTGGGTAGACCGTCCGTTCCACCATCACGGGGGTGCCGGAGAGGGTGCGGAGCCGGAGCGTCACGTAGACCTCGGAGCCGGGCTCCAGGCGGAGCTGTTCGCGTTCGGCGGCGTCGGCGGGGCGGCGGACCAGGGACTCCAGCCGGCCGCCGGGCTCCTCGCCCATCGAGCGGGCCCAGTGGGTGAAGGAGAGCAGTTCGGAGAAGCTCTGCACCCGGGCGGTGCCGAGCACCACCCGGCGGGTGCCGCGACGGGAGGTGACCAGTCCGTCGGCGCGCAGCACGGCCAGGGCCTGCCGGACGGTGCCCCGGGAGACGCTGTACTGCTCGGCCAGGGCACCCTCGGCGGGCAGCCGGCCGGCGTCGCCGTAGGAGCCGGAGGTGATGGCTTCGCGCAGGTCGGCGGCCACCTTGCGGTAGAGCGAGCCGGCTGCGCGGTCCTGGTCGAGTGCCACGTGCGTCAAAGTCCTTCCTGGCGCGGTGTCCTGTCCACCCAGATGGTGCACGGACGCCACCGACTGTAGCCGCTGCCGATCACCGGACAGGGGTCGGCCGCCACCGTTCCCGCAGCCGCCCCCTGTACTGGGGCATCCGTTCACCTTCCCGTCACCGGACTCCGGCGTACTTACCTCCGGCAGCCAAGTTGGCTGGCCAACTTGGCACAGCGTCAGCTGGGCCCCCTCCCTCGCGAACTCCCCTTCCTCAGGAGATCCACCCGTGATCACGCACCGCTCCCGTGCCGCCGCCCTCGCGGCCGTGCTGACCGCCGCCGCGCTCTCCCTGTCGGCCTGCGGCTCGGCCGGCTCGACCGCCAAGTCCGGTGACGCCGCCCCGAAGGCGGGCACCAAGGAGGCCAAGGACGCCGCCTCCGCAGCCGACCTCGGCGGCCTGGACGCCCTGATCGCTGCCGCCAAGAAGGAGGGCAAGCTGCACGTCATCACGCTGCCCCGGGACTGGGCGAACTACGGCAAGATCATCGACGGCTTCAAGGCCAAGTACGGCATTGAGGTCGAGGAGGAGAACCCGGACGGCTCCAGCCAGGACGAGATCAACGCGATCACCTCCCGCAAGGGCCAGGACCGCGCCCCCGACGTGGTCGACCTGGGCAGCGCCTTCGCCATCCAGGCGGTCAAGGACGGCCTGCTGGCCCCGTACAAGGTGGCCACCTTCGACAAGGTCGCCGAGACCATGAAGGACCCGAGCGGCGCCCGGGTGAACGACTACGGCGGCTACATCTCGATCGGCTGCGACGCCAAGAAGATCCCGAACTGCCCGAAGACCTTCGCCGACCTGCTCAAGCCCGAGTACAAGGGCAAGGTCGCGCTGAACGGCAACCCGACCAAGTCCGGCTCGGCCTTCGGTGGCGTCATGGCGGCCGCGCTGGCCAACGGTGGTTCGCTGGACAACATCCAGCCCGGCATCGACTTCTTCGGCAAGCTGAAGGCGTCCGGCAACTTCAACCCGGTCGAGTCGACCCCGGCCACCATCGAGAAGGGTGAGACCCCGATCTCGATCGACTGGTCCTACCTGAACGCCGGTTACACCGACCAGTTCAAGCCCAAGGGCATCGAGTGGCAGGTCGCGATCCCGGTCGACGGCAGCTACGCCCAGTACTACAACCAGGGCATCAACAAGTTCGCCCCGCACCCGGCGGCCGCCCGCCTGTGGCAGGAGTACCTGTTCAGCGTCGAGGGCCAGAACCTCTTCCTGGGCGGCTACGCCAACCCGTCGCTGTTCGAGGCGATGAAGAAGGACGGCACCCTGGACGCCGCCGCCGCGGCGAAGCTGCCCGTGATCGAGAAGCCGTTCACCGTCTTCCCGACCCCGGAGCAGATCACGGCCGCGAAGAAGGTCGTGACCGAGAACTGGACCAAGGCGATCGCGGGCTGATCACCGAAATGACCACGGCTCCCACCCCGGTGCCGACCCCCGCCGCCACTGAGACGATCAGTCTTCCTGGTCGGCTTCGGCCTGCCCGCCGTCGCGATCGTGGTCGGCGCGTTCACCGCCTCCAGCGACGCCGAGGCCGGCGCCGGGGAGTTCACCACGGCGAACCTCACCGACTCGGTCCAGGGCGCGTACCAGACCGCCCTGTGGAGCAGCGTCAAGCTCTCCGCGCTGACCGCGCTGCTCGCCACCCTGATCGGCCTGCCGATCGCCCAGGCGGTCGTCACCTCCCGGTTCCGTGCGCTGCGCGAGGCGGTGCTCACCGCCTCCGGAGTGCTGGCCAACTTCGGCGGCCTGCCGCTGGCCTTCGCCTTCGTCGCCACCCTCGGCAACGCCGGTGAGATCACCGAGATGTTCGACCTGACCGACCACGGCTGGTCGCTCTACTCGTTCACCGGCCTGACCGTGGTGTACCTGTACTTCCTGGTGCCGCTGATGGTGCTCACCGTCACCCCGGCGCTGGACGGCCTGCGGGTGCAGTGGCGCGAGGCCGCGCAGAACAACCGGGCCACCGGCTTCCAGTACTGGCGGCACGTCGCGCTGCCGATCCTGTTCCCCTCGCTGCTCGGCGGCTTCGTGCTGCTGTTCGGCAGCGCCTTCGCCGCGTACGCCACGGCGGCCGCGATGGTCGGCGCCACCGTGCCGCTGATCAGCCGTTCGATCGCGGACGCGCTCTCCGGCAACGTGCTGGTCGGGCAGGGCAACCTGGCGCTCGCGCTCAGCCTGGACATGATCCTGGTCGCCGTCCTGGTGATGGCCGTCTATCTCCCCCTCCAGCGCCGGAGTGCCCGATGGCTCAGCTGACCCCGAAGAATCTCATGGGCCGTCTGCGCGTCTGGCGCGGCCTCGTCCTGCTGCTGGCCGGGGTGTACTTCCTGGTGCCGATGGGGGCCTCGGTCTGGTTCTCCCTCGACACCAACCACGGCATCGACTTCGCCGCCTACACCGGCCTGTTGAGTGCGCCGGGCTTCACCGACAGCCTGGTGCTCACGCTCGAGCTGGCCGCGGTCACGGTCGTGGTGCTGCTGCTCCTGCTGGTGCCCGCGCTGATCGCGGTCCGGCTCGGCTCGCCCCGGCTGCGCGCGGTGCTCGAAGTGGTCTGCACGCTCCCGCTGGTGGTCCCCCCGGTGGCACTCACCGCCGGTCTGATCGGGGTGCTGCGCTGGGGCCCGGACTACCTGATGGACACTCCGTTCTTCCAGACCATGGTGTTCATCCAGGACCCGAAGTTCCCGCTGGTGCTGGTGATCGCGTACGTGCTGATGTCGCTGCCGCTGGCCTACCGGGCGCTGGACGCCGGGCTGCGCGCGGTGGACGTCCGCACCCTGGTCGAGGCCGCCCGCAACTGCGGGGCGAGCTGGCCGCGCGCGGTGCTCACGGTCGTGCTGCCGAACCTGCGCGGCGCGCTGCTGAACGCCTCCTTCCTGACCCTGGCGCTGGTGCTCGGCGAGTTCACCGCCTCCTCGATCCTGGGCTACCAGCCCTTCGCGGTCTGGATCTACACCGTCGGCAACAGCCAGGGCCAGATGTCCGTCGCGGTCTCGGTGCTGAGCCTGCTGATCACCTGGGTGCTGCTGCTCCTGCTGTCCACGGCCGGCCGTGAGCGCCGTGGGGCCCTCCGGTAACCGGGGGACCCGAAAGACCACCACCCACTGACTCCTGCGGAGACAACCCCCATGAGCACCACCACTGTTGACAAGAAGACGGCCGTCGGCGCCACCGTCGAGTTCAAGGCGCTGCGCCGGTCCTTCGGGGCCACCACCGCGCTGGACGGTCTGGACCTGACCATCAACCCGGGCGAGCTGGTGGCTCTGCTGGGCCCGTCCGGCTGCGGCAAGACCACCGCGCTGCGCATCCTGGCCGGCTTCGAGTCGCACGACTCGGGCCAGGTGCTGGTGGACGGCGAGGACATCACCGGGGTGCCCGCGCACCGCCGGGACGCCGGCATGGTGTTCCAGTCCTACAGCCTCTTCCCGCACCTGAGCGCCGCCGACAACGTGGCCTTCGGCCTGCGGATGCGCGGTGCCGGCAAGGCCGAACGCCGCCGCCGGGCCCAGGAGTTGCTGGAGCTGGTCGGCCTGCCGCAGCACGCCGACCGCTACCCGCACCAGCTCTCCGGCGGTCAGCAGCAGCGGATCGCGCTGGCCCGCGCACTGGCCCTGCAGCCGCGCGTGCTGCTGCTGGACGAGCCGCTCTCCGCGCTGGACGCCAAGGTCCGGCTGAACCTGCGGGACGAGATCCGCCGCCTGCAGCAGGAGTTGGGCATCACCACCCTGTTCGTGACGCACGATCAGGAGGAGGCGCTGTCGATGGCCGACCGGGTCGCCGTGCTGCGGGCCGGGCGGCTGGAGCAGTGCGCCACCCCGTCCGAGCTGTACGCCCGTCCGGCCACCGCGTTCGTCGCGGAGTTCGTCGGCACCATGAGCCGGATCCCGTGCGTCCGCTCCGGCGACTCCGTGGTGCTGCTCGGCCGGCCGTTCGCGGTGGACGGCACCATGCCCTACGACGGCGAACTCGACGTCCTGGTCCGGCCGGAGAACGTCGGCCTGACCGCCTCGGCCACCGGCCCCGCGCTGGTGGTGTCCGCCTCGTTCCTGGGCAGCGTCACCCGGCTGACCGTACGGTTGGCCGACGGCACCGAGGTGAAGGCCGACCTGCCGACCGAGGCGGCCGCCGCGCTGCCGATCGGCAGCAACGCCGAACTCACCCTGCCCGACCGCCCGGTGCTGGTCGACCGCCGCACCGCCTGATCCACCACCGAAGGTACCGCCATGCCTGAAGCCCGTATTCCTGCTACCCCCGTCGCTGCTGTCGGCAAGCCCGTCCGCAAGCCCGCCGCCGTCCTGTTCGACATGGACGGCACCCTGGTCGACACCGAGCAGCTCTGGTGGCAGGCCGCCGTCGAGTGCGCGGCCGAGCTCGACCTGGTGCTGACCGACGCCGACCTGCCGGAGGTGCTCGGCCAGGCGGTCGAGCACACCGCGGCGCACCTGCACCGCACCAGCCGCACCACGCTCAGCGAGCTCGAGCTCGCGGTGCGGCTGAACGACTCGTTCACCGACAAGGTGGCCGCCGAGGTGATCCCCCGCCCCGGCGCGCTGGCCCTGCTGGCCGAACTGCGGGACGCCGCCGTGCCGACCGCGCTGGTCTCCGCCTCGCCCCGCCGGGTGGTCGACCTGGTGCTCGGCACGCTGGGGCGGGACTGGTTCGCCGTCACGCTGGCCGCCGAGGACACCCCGCGCACCAAGCCCGAGCCCGACCCGTACCTGGCCGCCGCCGCCCGGCTCGGCCTGGACCCGGCGGACTGCGTCGCGGTCGAGGACACCCCGACGGGGGTTGCCTCCGCGTACGCGGCGGGCTGCGCGGTGCTCGCCGTGCCGTCCGCCGTGCCGATCGCCGCCGCCGAGCGGATCACCCTGCTGGACAGCCTGGAGCAGGCCGACCTGGCCCTGCTGGCCGGGCTCACCGGGCCGCGCTGATGCCGTACCTGCTGCTGGCGCTGGCCATAGTCAGCGAGGTCTGCGCCACCAGCTGCCTCAAACTCACCGAGGGCTTCAGCCGGTTGTGGCCGAGCATCGGGGTGGGGCTCGGCTACACGCTCTCCTTCGTGCTGCTCGGCCGGGCGCTGAAGCACATCCCGGTCTCGGTGGCCTACGCCGTCTGGTCCGGCGCGGGCACCGCCGCCGTCGCGGCGATCGGTGTGGTGGCCTTCGGCGAGCAGCTCGGCAAGGCGCAGTGGATCGGTATCGCGCTGGTGATCATCGGCGTGGTGGTGCTCAACCTCCGGAGCAGTCACTGAGTTTGCGGTCTTCCCGTCGCTCCGCCATGTCCTGTTCACGTGAAGTCCCCCGGGACTAGAGTGAATTGGGTCAGTTGTACAGCCAACTCGACCCAGCCGCACCAGCGTTGGTGCGGCGGACAGGAGCTCCGTGGCGACCGGCAGCACGCTTGCACTCAGCACTCCGACCAGCCCTACCGAGGGTGACCGGCTCACCTTCCACTGGACCACCGATGTCCCCGACGCCAAGAACTGGGTCGGGATCTACGACGGCACCCGGCTCCCCGGCACCGGCTCCTCGCTGCTGTGGAAGTACACCCCGGGTGCCTCGGGTGACGTCCAGCTGGACACCTCGGCGCTGACCGGCGGCCCGTACACCGCGTACCTGCTGGCCAAGGACGGCTACGGCATCCTGGCGCAGAGCGCGCCGTTCAGTTTCAAGCCCAAGCCCGCCGCGGTCCGCCCGCACCTGGTGGTGGACGCGCTGACGGCCACCCCGGTCGCGCCCGGCGCGGCGGTCAGCGTGAAGCTCGGCGGCCTCTGGGTCAGAGCGGCCGGCGCGGTCACCTTCCGCCGTACCGGCGGGGTGTCCTGGCTGACCGTCAGCTCGGCCGGGCAGGTCACCGGCACCGCCCCGGCGGCCGCGCTCGCGGACCCGGCGGTGCTCACCGTCGAGGCCAAGGACACGGCGGGCAACACCGACACCCTCACCCTGCTGGTGCCGGTGCAGGCCGCCACCGCGCCGCTGCGGCTCAAGGTCGCGGCCTGGAACCTGGCCAACGCGGGCCTCGCCTTCACCGACCCGGTGGAGAAGCAGCTCCGGGTGGTGCTCACCCAGGGCCTGGACGTGGTCGCCCTGCAGGAGACGGCGGGCACCGCCGCGCAGACCCTGGCCACCGCACTCGGCTGGTACGTCCAGCAGACGGCCGGCAGCGTGGGCCTCCTCAGCCGCTACCCGCTGACCGCCGCGACCACCCCCGCACTGCCCGCCGTCGGCGTCACCGTCCAGCTGCCGGGCGGGCGTTCGGTCCGGCTCTGGGGCGCGCACCTGGACGAGACGGCCTACGGCCCGTACGCGATCCAGGACGGGCAGACGCCCGCTCAGGTGACGGCCGCCGAGGCCGCGTCCACCCGTGGCCAGCAGGCCACCGCGCTGGCCAACGCCGTCAAGGCCGACATCGCCACCGGCACCCCGGTGCTGCTGGCCGCCGGACTGGCCTCGCCCTCGCACCTGGACTGGACGGCCGCCACCGGACACCCCCTCGACTGGCCGGTGACGGTGGCCCTGCAGAACGCCGGGCTGACCGACGCCTACCGCGCCGTGCACCCCGACCCGGTGGCCTCCCCCGGCGCGACCTGGTCGCCGACCCGCAAGCAGCGCGGCAGCAAGCCCGAGCCGCAGGACCGGATCGACCAGGTCCAGTACGCGGGCCCGCTCACCCTGGTCGAGGCGCACACCCTGGCCACCGGCCGCCCGCAGCCCGACCCGGCCGTCACCGGCAACGAATGGCCCTCCGACACCGCCGCCGCCGTCGCGACCTTCGCCCTCTGAAAGGCCGTATCCGATGACCGAGTTCAGCCGTCGCACCTTCGTCGGGGCCACCGCGGCCGCCGGCGCCGCCGCCCTGGTCGGCCTGCCGACCGGTGAGGCCACCGCCGCCACCCCCGGCTCCGTCGGGCTCACCGGGACGGTCGCCGACATCCGGCACGTGGTGATCCTGATGCAGGAGAACCGCTCCTTCGACCACTACTTCGGCACCCTGAACGGTGTCCGGGGCTTCGACGACAAGCAGGCGCTGCAGTTCCCAGACGGCGGCAACGTGTTCCGCCAGCCCGACGCGGGCCGCAGCGACGGCGGCGTGATGCTGCCGTACCGGATGGACACCAGCAAGTACAACGCGCAGAACGCCGGCGGCCTCGCCCACGACTGGGCCACCGGCCACCAGGCGATCAACAACGGCGCCATGAACAAGTGGATCCCGGCCAAGGGCGAGCGGGCGATGGGGTACTTCACCCGCGCCGACGTGCCCTACCAGTACGCGCTGGCCGACGCGTTCACGCTCTGCGACGCCTACTTCACCTCGCTGGCCGGGCCGACCGACCCGAACCGGCTATACCTGTGGACCGGCACCTCGGGCCCCGGCGTGGACGGCACCACCGGGCCGTGGATCGACAACACCCCGGTCACCGACAACCCGGTGGCCGACTGGACCACCTATGCCGAGCGGCTGCAGGACGCCGGGGTGAGCTGGCGGGTCTACCACAACCCGAGCAAGGACGACCGGACCGGCGACTACGACGACAACGCGCTCTCCTACTTCAAGCAGTTCCACAACTTCCCGGCCACCGACCCGCGTTACATCAACGCGATGACCAAGTGGGACCTGACCGCCTTCGACCAGCACTGCAAGGCGGGCACCCTGCCCACGGTTTCCTGGCTGGTCGCCCCGTACCTGTTCAGCGAGCACCCGGCGGCCAACCCCAACTACGGGGCGCACTGGGTGAACACCGCGCTCCAGTCGCTGATGGCCAACCCGGAGGTGTGGAAGCACACCGCCTACGTGGTGATGTACGACGAGAACGACGGCTACTTCGACCACATGGTGCCGCCCACACCCGAGGCGGGCACCGCGAACGAGTTCACCCAGGGCCGGGCGATCGGTTTCGGCAACCGGGTGCCGTGCTGGGTCGCCTCGCCCTGGTCGCGCGGCGGCTGGGTCAACTCCCAGGTGTTCGACCACACTTCGGTGCTCCGGCTGCTCGAGGTGGTCACCGGCGTGCAGGAGCCGAACATCTCCGCCTGGCGACGGGCCGTCAGCGGCGACCTGACCAGCTGCTTCGACTTCGGCGCCCCCGACCTCTCGCTGCCCACCCTGCCGGACACCGCCGCGCTGATGGCCAAGGCGGACGCCGCCGCCAAACTGCCGTCCGTCCAACTCCCCGCCATCGGTGCCCAGTCGAAGCCCGTCCAGGAGCCCGGAGCCCGCCCGCACCGCCGCCTCCCGTACCGCCCGTGGGCCGACGTAACGGTCGACCGGTCCACCGGCAAGGTCACCTGTACGCTCGCCAACTCCGGTTCGGTGGCCTTCCCCTACATGGTCTACCCGAACATCGTTTACGCCTTCGCCGGCACCCCGTACACCGTCCCCGCCGGTGCCTCCGCGAACTACGTCTGGGACACCGCCGCCACCGACGGCCGGTACGACTTCACCGTGCACGGCCCGGACGGCTTCGTCCGCCGGTTCGCCGGTTCGGTGGTGCCGGCCGGGCAGGACGACGTGGCCGTCCCGGTGGTGACCGCCGCCGTCACGGGGTCCTCGCTGACCCTGACCCTGACCAACTCCGGCCGGACGCCCGCCTACCTCGCCGCCACGCCGAACGACTTCGGCACCCCGGCGCAGTCCGTCTGGGTCCCCGCTCAGTCCACCCGCACGCTGAACTGGGCGCTGGACCAGGGCCGTTACGACGTCACCGTGACCGCCGCGACCGGCACCCGCTTCACCCAGCGCTACGCGGGCACCCTGCACTGACGGCTAATCCGGGTGACCCGGCGAGCCCGGCCCACCTACGCTCGGCGGATGTACAGGACAGCCGGACTGCTGAACGTGGTGGACATCGAGGCGACCTGCTGGGAAGGCATGCCGCCGGTGGGCGCGGTGAGCGAGATCATCGAGATCGGGCTGACCGTGGTCGACCTGGACAGCGGGCAGCGGGTGGGGCGGCACCGAATCGTGGTGCGCCCCGCCCGCTCCTCGGTCAGCGCCTTCTGCACCCAACTGACCGGGCTGACCCAGGCCGAGGTGGACACCGGGGTGAGCTTCGCCGAGGCGTGCCGCCTGCTGGCCGCCGAGCACGACACCGGAGCGCTGCCCTGGGCGAGTTGGGGCGACTACGACCGGAAGCAGTTCACCCGCCAGTGCGGCTACCGGGTCGCCTACCCCTTCGGCCATCGGCACGTGAACGCCAAGGCGGTCTTCACCGAGGTGTACGGGCTGCGCAAGCGGCCGGGCATGGCGCAGGCCCTGGAGATCGCCGGCCTGCCACTGGAGGGGCGCCACCACCGGGGCGAGGACGACGCCTGGAACATCGGCGCACTGGTGCTCGACCTGGCGGCCCGGGGCGGCTGGCCCGACCCGCCGCAGGCGGGCTGATCCGCTTTCTGTCAGTGCCCCGCCGTACCATCCGCCACATGAGAGCTTCCGGCACCTTCACCGTAAAGAGCTTCGTCCCGGCCGAGCTGACGATCGATCCGGTCGTGAAGACCGCGCTGCCGGTCGGGGTCGCGATCATGGAGAAGCAGTTCGAGGGCGAGGCGGCGGGCCGTTCGACCACCGTGTTCACCGGCGCGTACGACCAGGCGGCCGGGGTCGGCACCTACCTGGCGATGGAGTCCTTCGAAGGCTCGTTGAACGGGCTGGTGGGCGCATTCAACTTCGTCCACTCGATGACCACCGCAGGTGGCGAGCCGACCGACCGGTTCTTCCTGATCGTGCCGTCCAGCGGCGCCGGTGAGCTGGCGGGCATCACCGGCGGCGGTGGTCTCCAGGTGGACGCCGACGGCACCCACCGGATCTGGTTCGACTACGAGATCGCCTGACCCCGGGCCAGGGCCGAGAGATCCTGCTCCGCCCCGCCGTCGGCCACGGCCGCCGCCACCGTACGAGCAGCGGCCTCGGCCACCGGCAGGGCGGGCCCGGCGGCCAGCGCGAGCCGGAGGTCCTTGGCGAGCACCGCGAGGGTGAAGTCGGCGTCCCCGTAGGACTCTTCGGTCAGCCGCTCGCGTTTGGCGGCGACCAGTCGGCCGAACTGACCGTCCGCCAGCAGGTCACCTCATGACTGGCCGTCACCAGGGCGGCGGCGAAGGCGGTTCCCATCCGGCCGAGCCCGCAGACGGTGACCTTCACGCGACCGGCTCCGGCACGACGGCGAACGCCTCGATCTCCAGCAGCAGTTCGGGCCGGAACAGCCCCGCAACCTGGACGGCCGAGCTGGCCGGGGCGTACGCCGGGTCGAGCGCCTCGTCCCAGGCGGTGCGGACGCCTTCCAGGTGGGCGATGTCGGTCACGAAGATGGTCAGCTTCGCCAGGTGCTCGAAGCCCGCCCCGGCGGCGGCCAGACAGTGGCCGAGGTTCGCGAAGACCTGCCGGGCCTGGGCCAACGCATCGCCCTCGCCGACCAGTTGACCCTTCTCGTCGAACGCCACCTGCCCGGCGACGAACACCTGCCGCCCGGCGCCGGAGACCACATGGCTGTAACGGCCGCTGGGAGCTACGCCGGCCGGGTCGCCGATTCGGTTGAGCTGGGACATGACGGGTCCTTCCGGAGGAGCCTACTGATACCGCGTCATCCTCGCCCCCGCACTGATCTTCCGGTAGCGAATATCCGGCAGCCCAGCCATGCGTCCACCGCACACCCTCCCGTGCATGGAACTCGCTGCCCTCCGCTCCTTCCGTGAGGTGTGCCGGCTCACCTCGATCAGCGCGGCCGCCCAGCCCCTGGGCTACAACCCAGTCCGCCGTGTCACGTCAGATCGCCGCACTGGAACGGCAGTTGGGCAGCTCCCTGCTGGAGCGGCACGCCCGGGGCGTCCGGCCGACCCCGGCCGGGCTGGTCCTGCTGGAGCACGCCCACGCGATCGTCACCCGGGCCGAACGGGCCGCCGAGGAGATCACCGCCGTCGGCCGCGACCAGGCCGCCCGGCTGCGGGTCGGCGCCGTCCCGACCGCAGCCGCCACCCTGCTGCCCCGCGCCCTCGCCCGCTACGCCCGGGACCGCCCCGGCGCCCGGGTCACCTTCGTCGAGGACGTCACACCCAAGCTGCTCCCCCGCCTACGCGAGGGCGAGCTGGACGTCGCGGTGGTCACCGACTACCCGCCGGGTCTGCCACGGCTTCCCGGGGTCGAGCTGGTCCGGCTCCTTGACGACCCCCCGACCCGCACCGTCCTGGCTGCCGTCCGGACCGGTGATCCGGCGCCCGCCACCCTCTTCCTGGACGCCCTGAAGGCAGTGGTGGCCGGCCGGTAGCCTGGGCCGATGGCGACCCTGCTGACCGACTACGACCTGGACCGCTCCACCGTCGTGGCGAACAGCACGATGAACCGCGAGCGGGCCCTGACCGGAGTCAACAGCTACCGGCGCAAACTCGGCTTCGACCCGGCCGAGTGGCTGCTCGGGGCCGGGCCCGGCCTCCTGGCTCGACCTGTGCAGCGGTGAGGGGCGCGCCCTGTTGCTCGCCGCCGACCGACTCCCGGCCGACGCGGTGCTGACCGGCGTGGACCTGGTGGGCCCGGTCGGCCACCGGTCCTCGGCCGCCACCGTCCGCTTGGTCACCGCCTCGCTCGCCGACTGGGCCCCCGGCCGCAGGTACGACCTGATCACCTGCGTGCACGGCCTGCACTACCTCGGCGACAAGCTCGGGCTGCTGGCCCGGATCGCCGACTGGCTGGGCCGGGACGGCCGGTTCGCCGCACAGTTCGACCCGGAGTCCGTCCGGCACTCCGACGGCGGCTCGCTGGCCCGCCCCGTGCTGGCGGCGCTCCGGGCAGCGGGCTTCGAGTACCGCGCCCGGCAACACCTGCTCACCCTGGACGGCGGACGCACCGTCAGGCTGCCGTTCGACTACCTCGGCGCGGACGACACCGCCGGACCCAACTACACCGGCCAGCCAGGCGTCGCCTCGTACTACCGCCCGTCAACTTGACCTGGCCCGGCCGCGCGTCAGGTCCGGCGCTCAGCCAGGGCGGCGGGCGGAACTCAGCTCTTGACGGCCTCCGCGATCTGCCGGGCAGCCTGGGCGGGTGTGAGGTGCGTGGTGTCGACGACCTCGGCCTCGGCGTGCAGCCAGCTACGGGCCGCCTCGGCGTAGGGCTCGAGGTACTTGAGGCGGAACCAGGAGTTGGGGCCGACAACAGTGTCGCCCGCGATGCGCTCGCGGAGAGTGTCCTGGTCGGCGTGGAGGACGAAGTGCCGTACCGGAATGGCGTGCTGAGCCAGGCCCGCGCTGATCTCGCGCCAGTACTGCTCGACCAGGACGGTCATGGGCATCACCAGAGTGCCGCCGGTGTAGTCGAGTACGCGGCGGGCGGTCTCGACCACGAGCGGCCGCCACGGCGGCCAGTGCTGGAAGTTGTCCGTCGCGGGCAGCCCCGGTGTGATGTCCATGAGTGTCTCGCCGACCTTCTCGGCGTCGAACACCCGTGAGTCCGGGATCAGCTGCTGCACGAGTGCACTGGTCGTCGTCTTCCCTGCACCGTGGGTGCCGTTGAGCCATACGATCATGGGGCCCAACGCTAGCGTGGCGCCGCCTCAGCTCGCCGGCCCGATCCCCTCCGGGAGGGCGGCCACCACGAGGGCGACGGCTTCCTCCGGCGTCTCGGTGCGCGCGACCAGCTCGCCGTCGTTCCGCACCCCGTACCGCTCCTCGTCGTACGGGCAGATGACGTGACCGGCCCGCGCCTTCCAGAACCCCTCGACACTGGTGGAGAACCAGAGGTTGAAGTGGCTGTTGACCGGCATCAGCCCGCGGAGCACCGGCTGGGCGTACGCCGCCGCCAACAGCGCGTGGGCGCGCGGGTGCCGGTCGTACGGCGGCATGTGGATGCGGTCGAGCTTGACACGCCACGTCAACTCGACGGCACCGAACGGCTCCCGCTCGTGGGCGAGGGCCCAGGGCCTGAACCGGACGAACGGGGCGCACACCCGGGTCTCCTCGAGCCCCGCGCCGCCCGCCCACGCCGCCGTCGCCCTGACCACCTCGGCCAGGTCCGCGGTCCACCCGCAGGCCAGGGTCGGACCGTTCGCCCGCAGGCTCACCTGGAAGGTCTGCCGCCGCTCGCCGGGCGGATACACCATCACGCGCCGACCGCTTCCCGCGTCGACGTACTCCGCGAGGCGCCCCCACCTCTCATCCGACTCGGGCAGGGCGAGCCCGCACTCCTCGGCCGTACGCTTCAGCGCAGCCCGGAGGACCCCGTCATCGTCCCAGCCACCCCCGCCAAGCCCCACCCTGAAGTCCATCACCCCTCCCTACTGGTCCAGTACTCCCACGACCAGGTCACTCCTGCACCGCAGCCTGCGCCTCGCGGAGGGTGGTGGCGATAAGTGTCATGTGCTTCCGGAAGCTCACGAGGTCGAGCACCGGGGAGACAGGGCTGATGCCCCCTTCCGGATGAAGCCGGACCCTTGCATTCGGCATCACGTCCGGTACTCCGCGAGGGTAGCCAGGATGACGGCGAGCACCGGGGAGTCGGCGGGCAGGGCGGCGGCGGCCTCGGTGGCGAGGGGCTCCAGCAGGGCCAGGGCGGCGGGGTGGCCCTCGGTGGCTCCGACGGCTTGGGCGTGGGCGTTGCGGAGCTGGAAGGTCAGGGGGTGGGTGCGACCCAGGGAGTCGGCGGCGTCGGTGGCAATGGCATGCAGGAGTGCGGTGGCCTGTGGCTGGTGCCAGGGCTGGCGGCGGTGCCGGACGGCGAACTGGCGGTAGGCGAAGGCCGCTCTGGCCCGCAGGCCCGGCTCGGTTCGGGCCGTGCCGTACGCCCGGTTGCGGGCCAGAGCCAGGCTGCCGCTGGCGTCGACCGTACGTTGAATCGGGATCGGCGCCACGTAGGCGGGTGACCGCTTCGCGGGCAACTGACTCAGATTGACCGCCAGTTGGCGGTAGATCAGGTCCAAATCGAGGCACGAACCGGCGTCCGGCACACCCTCCTCGAACAGCCGCAGCAACTCCTCGGCGAACCGGGTCAGCCCGAGCTCCTGGTTGAACAGCGCCTTGCGGCTCCGGTCCACCGCGGTGAGCAGGTGCAGATCCGCAGCGGCCGGCTCGTCCAGGGCCAGACCGGCGAAGCAGCAGTCGAGCACCGCCACCCGGTGGGTGGCCCGCTGCCCCATCGCGGCGAACAGCGCGTCGGCGGAGAGTGCGGTCCGTCTCAGCACGCCGGACTGGTCGACGGTACCGGGCAGCGCGAAATGCAGCCGCTCGGCACCACCACCGGTCACGCCGTGACCCGCGTAGTAGACGAACAGCGTGCTCGTCGCCTGGCCGGCCGCCCAGGCGATCCGGTCGGTCACCTCCCGGGCGCTCTGCGGATCGAACACCCGGATCACCCGATCAGGCTCGAACACCCCGTCGGGGCCGCCGAGATGATCGGCCAGCAGCTCGGCCGACCGGACCGCCTCCGGCATCGCCGACAGCTCCGCGTACGCCCCGACGGCGATCAGTACCGCCCAGGAGGAGGCCCGGTCGGGAAGCAGCGGCAAGGCGCTCACTCCGCCAGGAACTCCGCGACCTGGTCGAGCAGTTCGGCACTGTCCCGGGTGGAGTCGGCAGAGATCCGCAGCTCGGTGCCGTCCGGGCGGCGCAGCTCCAGCGACACGCCGCTGCGGCGCAGCCGGGCCTCCAGCCAGACGCAGAACGGGCCGATCACCAGCGGCCCGAGGTCGGCGGCGTACTGGACCGCGTCGGCGATGCCGCCCTGCTCACCCGGGCGGGGCGGGCGGATCCGACTGTCGGTCAGACCACGCAACTCGCTGTCCCGGTCGAGGTGTTGGTGGAGCGCCTCGGCATCCTCCCGGACGTCGTCGTCGGTGCCGTCGAAGGCGATGGTGAACTGGGACACGAGCAAGGACCTTTCAGAGCAGAGGGGAGAGACCGGGCAGCGGGCCGCCCTGGGTCGATCGTGGCGGTAGCGGCCCGGGCGGCGGCCGCTCGAACAGTCGGACGGCGCGCCCGGTGAACTCGTACGGGAGCCGAAACGCGGCCGCCGCCTCCTGACGGTCGACCAGTCCTGACAGCTCCTGCTCGACGTCGCCCCAGTCGCCCGGGTCCACCGGCGGACGGTGCGTGAGGGGCAGCGGGTCGAGCGCGAGGGTGGTGAAGTTCCGCCAGGCCAGGCCGCGTTCGGACAGGTCCGGGGTCAGCACCGCCCCGCCGACCTGGTCGGCGGCCAGCTGCGCGAGCCCGGCCGGCAGCGGCCCGGCGGCCGCCAGGGTGATCCGCAGCCGGAAGACCGGGCCGAGGTAGCGGCGGATCGCGTCGTCGAAGAAGTCGCGGCCCGCCTCGGCCGCCGGATCGCCCCGGCGGGCGCCCTGCCAGAGCGGGTTCCCGTCCACCGGGGCGGCCAGCCGGGCGTACAGCTCGGCGAACTGGTGGAACAACAGCCCGGCCTCGGGGAGTAGTTGGACCGGCTCCAGGGCCACCGAGAGTGCGGTGGGCACCGGCTGCCGGGCCAGCTCGGTCCAGAGCAGTTCCCAGGACCGGCCGCTCGGAAGGAGCGGTGCGGCGGTGGCGGCCTGGCGGCGGGGCGAGCTCGGCCGGGCGATGGTCCGGACGTCGATCCGCTTCCGGATCTCCCGCAGGTCCACCGCGGCGGGCGGGCTGCCGTCCGCCGTCAGCGCGGTCAACTCGACTGCCACATCGGCCGGTTCACCCGTCACATGGGCGGGCAGCATCCCCGCCACGTCCTTGGCGGCGGCCACCGCCACTGCCGGGGTCGGCGCGTCCGCCCTGGTCAGCAGGACGGCCCGGATCGGATCTGCGGGACCACCGGTGCAGCGCAGTTCGAACCGGCCGCCGGGGCGGCACAGGCCGGACAGCCAGGCCAGTTCGGCCGCCTCGGTCTCGGCCCGACGCTGCTCCTCACCGAGCCCGGTGTAGGCCCGGTGCTCGGCCAGCCCCGGCGCCGGAGCGATCCGCTGGGCGGTCCAGGCGGCGTACCCGCCCGAACCGTCGGCGCGGACCAGGACGCCGGGGCCCCACTGATCCACCGTCACCCCTGGCCGACCGGACCACCGGACCAGGTACCGGGCGGCCCGACCGGCGGCGCGGGAGGAGCAGGCGGGGCGACCGGGCCGTACGACGGGGCGGGCGAAGGCGGCGGCTGCTGAACCGGGAAGCTCCCGGTGGCACCCGGCGCCGGAACCCCAGCAACCGGAGCACCCGAAATCGGCACACCCGCCTGCTTGACCAGCGGGATCCGCCCGTCCGGGAACCCCGCACTCAGCGGCACCTGACGCCCCTCGATCGCCACCACCAGCCCCTCCCGGCAGGCCGCGTGCACGGCCTCGCGCATGGCACGGACCTGCTCGGTCCTGGCCATCGCCCACTGCAGGTCGGCCTTGCCGGTGAAGTTGCCGACGATGTCCCGGACGTACTGGCCGATCAGCTTGCTCGACCGCCGCGAACGCCACATCTGCCAGCCCAGGTACAGGCCGTTGCCGTAGGTGAAGACCGCGATGTGCGCGGTGCAGTCCCCCTGGCTCAGCACCAGCCGCTTCACCAGGTCACGGCCGCCGGGGCCGGCCGCCGTCCACTCGTCCTGGTGGGCCAGCGGGTAGCCGCGCTGCAGCACCACCATCCGGATCTGCGCGTACGCCGAATCACTGTCGGCCCGCTCGTGCAGCAGCACCCGCCACTCGGCGATCGGTTCGATCACCCGCTGGAACAGCAGCACCAGCAGGAAGGCGACCCACGAGGCGGGGATGGCCGACATCAGCAGGAAGACGCCGAAGCCGCTGCCGCCCTCGCTTTCGCCGTACCGGCTGCCGTAGCTGCTGACGGCGGAGTCGAACTCGCCCCCGGTCGACGCGATCAGCAGGCCCAGCACGCTGAGGCTCACCGCGACAACCGTGCCGACGATCCAGGCGGGCGCCACCAGGCCGAGCAGGGTCCGCAGGCCGACCCGGTCGTCGAGTGCCGTTTCGACCGGGGCATGGCGCAGGGTCTTGTCCAGATACGCGCTGTTGCCGTCGCCGCCGTCCCAACCGGGCATGGGCTGAGGCGTGCCTGTTCTGATCATGCGAGTCCCCCTGGCTGATCATCAGTTCTCTTTGGCGGTGGACATGTTCGCACATGGACGAGCCGTTGTCAGACGAACCAACCTCCCTGTCGGGACCGGTTGGTGACACCTGCCCCAGGCGTCCGGGACCGCGGGCTCCGCACGATGGGGGCAGTACAAAAACCCGACCGAACACCCGAGGAGGAGAGCGGCATGCGGCCGACCCCCACCACCACGGAAGTCGAGTACGCCGACGAGCTGATCGTCGCGGCACCCGGCGGTGCCTCCGACGTGTACGCGATGCACGGCGGCCTGGCCGTCGCGCGCTGGAAGTGCCTGGCCCGCAGGCTCGGCCTGGACGGCACCTGGGAGGCGATCGAGATCTCCACCCTGCCGCCCGGCGCGGAGTGCGGCGTGCACCACCACAGCCGGACCGAGGAGCTGTATTTCGTGGTCTCCGGCCAGGGGGAGCTGCTGCTCGACGGCGAGCTGCACCCGGTCGGGCCCGGCACCCTGATCACCAACCCGGTCGGGACCCGGCACCGGCTGAACAACCCGGGCTCCGAGGACCTCGACTGGATCGTCATCGAAGTCATCAGCCCGCCCGTCGCCGCCACACTCACGGGCGATCCGAGTCACTCCGGAAGGCACCTCATGAGCACCGCCACCGTCATCGACCTCGAAGCGCACGGTCCGGCCGACCTGACCACCCTGCTCAGCGGCCCGCTCCGGGAGGCCCGGCTGGTCACGCTGGAGCCCGGCGAGCAGGAGACCTTCCGGTCGGACGACCGCGAGCACACCCTGTTCGTGCTGAACGGCACCGGCCTGGCCAAGGCCGGGAAGACCGAGGTGGTACTGGCGCCCGGTACGGGTGTCACCCTGCCGCTCGGCAGCCAGGTCACTCTGCAGGCCGACGGGCTGCCGCTGCGGTTCTTCACCGCCAGTCTGGGGGTGCCGAACGCCAGGGACGGCCGCCGGCTGGACAACGGGTCGGCCGACGGGAGCGCAGCATGATCATCTCGCGGACGGGGCGCGCCCCGCTCACCCTGCGCGACAGCGCCGTACGCAGCACCGGGCAGTCACTGGCCCGCCGGGGCTTCTTCCACAGCGAGACGGAGGCGGTGGACCACCTGGTGCTTACCCCCGGCAGCCGGATCGACGCCCGGGGGCGGGCCGGCACCGAGGAGATCTGGTTCGTGGTCAGCGGCGGCGGCCGCCTGGTCTCCCCCGACGGCAGCACCCTGCCGCTGCGCCGGAACGCGCTGGCGGTCTGCCCGCTGGACAGCGGCGCGGTGCTGCACGCCGGGCCCGACGGGCTCAGCGCGCTGCTGATCGCGGTGGTGCCGCCGACCCTGACCGAAGCGATGCCGATCAGATTCCCGGCCGGCGGTTGACACCGGAAAGGGCCGGCCCGGGGCTCCCACCGCCCCGGGCCGCAGCAGCGCGGTCAGCGCCAGGTCGGGGTACGGCCGGCCGCGACCCGCCTCGGCCGGACAGAGCGTCAGGTCGGCGACCGACTGCCAGCCGAGCGCGTCCAGGATCCGGTCCTGGGTGGCCCGGGAGAAGCCGGTGGTGAGCACCACCTTGCGGCCCGAGGCGCGCAGTTCGGCGATCGCCTCGGCCGCGCCCGGCAGTGCCGCGCAGTGGCCCTCGTCGACCAGCCGGTGGTAGGCGGCCTCGAAGTCCAGGTTGGCCTGCTGGGCCCGCTCCTCCGCGCCGAACAGGTGGCGGAAGACCGAGATCTTCGACTCGCCCATGGTGGCCCGGACGTGCTCCAGCATCCGCTGGTGCTGGGCGCTGCCCGCCTCGACGCCCTGCCCGTCGGCGGCGGCCTGGAAGGCCCGCTCGACCAGACCGTCGTCGGCCACGGTGGTGCCGGCCATGTCGAGTACGACCAGAGAGATGTCAGTCATTGCAGAACTACCCTTACAGGTTGGCGAGTTGGGCGGTGGTCTCGGCGATCGCGGGCGAGCAGGTCATACCGCGCCCACCGGGCCCGGTGACCAGCCAGACGCCGCTGCGCAGCTGCTCCCGGTGCACCACCCGGGTGGTGTCGACGCACTGCGCGTACACCCCGGCCCAGCGGTGCCTGATCCGGGGCAGCGGCCGGCCGAGCAGCTCCTCGGCCACGGCGGCCAGGTGCTCGTACGGCTCCTCGACCACGTCGAAGTTGAACGGCTGGTCGTACTCGTGGGTGTCACCGATGGTCAGGCCGCCGTCCTGGCGCTGGACCATCAGCAGCTGCATCTTGTGCTCGGCCGCCACCGGGCCCTGCGGCTGGGCCGCACGCAGCTCCTCCAGTGCAGGTCCGGCGAAGGCGGGGTAGTAGCGGAAGCTGTCGCCGTCGGCCACCGAGGTGGGCAGCGACTCGCCCAGCGGATCGGTCTGCATCATCTGCAACCGGACCTTGCGGACCGGCAGTTCGGGGGCCAGCTCGCGGACCAGGCCGCCGAGCCAGGCGCCGGTGCAGAGGATCACCAGGTCGCCCTGGTGGGTCTGGCCGTGGTCGTCCCGGACGGCGTTCTCGCCGACCACCTCCCGGACCTCGCGCCCGGGCAGGAAGGTGTAGCGGCCGGTGGCCTCCAGCGCGGCGCGCAGCGCGGGCTGGGCGATCCGGGGTTCGACGGCGGCGTCCCGGTCGCAGTGCAGCGCGCCGAGCAGCTTGCCGCGCAGGGCCGGGTTGGCCGCCCTGGTCTGCTCGGCGTCCAGCAGCCGGTAGCCCCGGGTCTCGGCGTCGTCCCGCAGCAGGGCCTGCTCGGCCACCGCGAGTTCGGCCTCGGTACGGACCACGGTGAGCGAGCCGTTGCCCCGGAAGTGCAGCCCGGGCACCTTGGCGCCGATGCCCTCCCAGAGCTCGCGGGCCCGGAGCGCGACCGCCAGCTCCTCCCCGGCGGCCCGGCCGCTGACCCAGACCAGGCCGAAGTTGCGCACCGAGGCGCCGCGCGCCTCGCTCTCGCGCTCCAGGTGGACGACTTCGTGGCCGCGCTCGACGGCCTGCCAGGCGTGCATGGTCCCCAGCACGCCCGCTCCTACGACGATGACTCTCATGGCGGCCAGACTGAAGCCTCCAGGTGTCCTACGGACGTCCGACCGGCGGCGCGGAGATTAACCGCCCCTCAAGAGTTGTACAGACAACATCGGGCCGAACGGGCCGCTGCGGGCCCGGTCCACCAGCGGAGCGGCGCGGGCCGCCGCCAGCGCGAGCGGGATCGCCACCAGGATGCCGACCAGCGCACCGGCCACCACGTCGTGCGGGTAGTGCACCCCGATCCAGACCCGGGAGGCGGCCATCAGCAGCGCAGCCACCCCGCACACCAGGCCGAGCGTCCGCCAGGCGAACCAGAGCGCGGTCGCGGTGGCGAAGGCGATCACCGCGTGGTTGCTCGGGAAGGACCAGTCCCCCGGCACCGGACAGGCCTCCAGCGTGATGCTGCCGGGGATCTGCCGACAGGGTCTCTCCTCCTCCACCAGGCTCTTCAGCGCCAGGTTCACCAGGTAGGCGGCGGCCACGATCAGCGGGGCCGCCAGCACCCGGGCCATCACCACCGGGTCGGCCCCCCTGGCCCGCCACCAGCCGTAGAGCATGAAGAGCGCGAAGACCACCAGGCCGAGGTCCGACCAGGCCTCGACCAGCCGGTCGAACCAGTGCGGGGCGTCCTGCGCCCAGCCGGTGACCGTGGTGTAGAGGCCGCCGTCGATCCCGCTGCCGTCGTAGGCGAGCGGCGCGGACCTGAACGTCTCCTGAACAAATGGGATCACAGAGACAACTACTACCAGACGCCGAAGAAGATCCTGATTTCGGATCAAACTCTGACAGATCGTCTCCATACCGAACGGTCGAAAGATTTGCCAAGCCCCCCAATCAAGGGGCCGACGGTCGTAACCTGTCTCGGGACACCACGGGACGGGGAGGCACCGGTTTGCTGGAGAGTCATCGCGCGGTCCCGCAGCCTCGCCGGACCCCGGAGGCCCTCGACCTGGACCGCCAGCACGACCGGACGATGTCGGGAGACCCCGGCGCCCCCGAGCCCAGACCGGAGATCGGGGACTCCTGGGAGCGGCTGCGCCGGCTCGGGCTCGACCCGGAGCGAGGCCGGAACGCGTACCGGCTGAGCCCGGCCGAGGTCGAACACCGCCGCCGGGAGACCCACCTGTCCGAGATCCTCCCGGTGCTCCGCTCCACCCTGCTGCTCCCCACCAGCGGAATCCCGCTGATCCTGGCGATCAGCGACGGTGAGGGCCATGTGCTCTGGCACGAGGGGGAACGCCCGCTGCTGCGCGTCGCCGACGGCATAGGCTTCGAGACCGGCGCCCGCTGGGTCGAGGACGAGGTGGGCACCAACGGGATCGGGATGGCGCTGCGGGTCCGCCGCCCGATGCAGGTGCACTCCGCCGAGCACTACCTGCGCAGCCACCACGACTGGACCTGCGTGGCCGCCCCGATCCACGACCCGCGCACCGGGCAGCTGCTCGGCGCGGTCAACCTCAGCGGCCCCGCCCGCACCATGGCGCCCTACCTGCTGCCGCTCGCCGCCACCGCCGCCCGGCTGGCCGAGGCCGAGCTGAAGGCCCGTCAGCTGGAGGCGCTGCACCAGCTGCGCACGGTGGCCATTCCACTGCTGGCCCGGGTCGACCAGCCCGCCATGGTGGTGGACAGCGCGGGCTGGACGGCCGCCGCGATCGGCCTGCCGCCGGTCCCCCGGCTGCGGCTGCCCGCCGAGGGGCTCGGCTCCTCGCCCCGGCTCTGGCTGCCCACCATCGGCGAGTGCGCGGTCGAACCGCTGGCCGACGGCTGGCTGATCCGCCCGCTGCGCGGTGGCACCGACCCGGACGGTCTGGCCGAGCAGACCGAGGGCGCCACGATCACCCTGGACCTGCGCCGCAGCACCCGGCCCGAGCTGGGCGTCCGCGGCGCGGTGGGCAGTTGGTCGCACGCACTCAGCCCCCGGCACGCCGAGCTCGTGCTGCTGCTCGCGGTGCACCGGGACGGGCTGAGCGCCGCCCAGCTCGCCGAGGCGCTGTTCGGCGACCGGGCCAGGACGGTCACCGTCCGGGCCGAGGTCTCCCGGCTGCGGCGCTACCTGGGCGGGCTGCTGGACCACCGGCCCTACCGGCTCAGCCGGTCCGCCGAGGTCTCGGTGCTGCCTCCCGGCGACCCGTACGACCTGCTGCCGACCTCCTCCGCCCCGGCCGTCCGGAAGCTGCGGGCCGACCTGCTGCGCGGAGTGCTCAGATGGCCGGGGGCCGGGTGCGTCGGCTCCTGCCTGCCCGGAGAGTCTCAGCCCTCGGCGAGCAGTGCGGCGAGCTGGTCGTCGGTCGGCCCGGCGGCCGCCTCGTCCGCGGCCGAGACACAGGCGTAGGTGCGGTCCAGCCAGTCCTTCACCCTCGGCTTGGAGACCTCCAACAGGGCCTGCCCGTGCGGTGATTCGAGCGCCAGGTGCAGGGTCGAGCCGTGGCAGGGGCAGTACGCGGGCCAGAGCTTGACGTCGCCCTGGCCGCTCAAGGTCTGCAGACCGTCCCGGAGCAGGTCACGGGAGAACACCCAGTCCGCCTCGTCCGAGCGGCCCAGGTGGAAGGTGAGCAGCACCTCGTAAGGCCGGTCCGGGTCGTACCTGAACCGGGTGCGCACCTCGCCCACTGAGTCCTCGTCAAGTGCGATCCGCAGCATCAGGATCTCCTCCACCGGCCCGGGCTCGTCGGGTCGGACCGCCTCGTCGCCCGTGGGGGTGGCGGCGAACGGCGGGTTCGAGGCTGCTGACAGTGGGTCGCGCGGCATGACGATCTCTCCGAGGCGGCTGGGGTTCTGCCCAGACTGCGGCAGTGCGCCCCCCGCTGCAACGGTTGCAAAGAGGTTGCAACGGCCGGCCGAGCACCCGTCAACCGCCTTCGGGGCCGCCGGAACTGACGGAGCAGAAGTGTCATCAAGCCGTTTCGCACCGGGCCTGGCGAACCGTCAGGTGACCGCTGGTAGTCTCTCCAGCACTCTGCCCGCGCGTGGGTGGTGTCATGCCCGGACGGTGGGGAGGGGGGCAAGTTGATGCTCCGCGAGAAGAGCGGGACGGTGCGGGTCGCCGAGCCCGACCAGCGGCAGGCCAGGCACGGCCGGCCGAAACCGGTGGGCGCCCGCTTCCGGCTGCCCGGCTTCCGGTTCTCCGGCGCCGCGATGGCGATGTCCACCGTGGTCGGCATCAGCGTGGCCACCACCTGGCTGGTCAGCCAGCAGCAGAACGTCGGCCGGCCGCCCGGGCTCATCAACGTCGGCGCCAGCCCGCCCGGGCCGAGCCCCGACGCCGTCCCGCAGCAGGTCGCGAGCAACTCGCCCGCCCCCAGCGCGACGACCACCACGCCCGGCCCGTCCGTCAAGACCGGGAACCCGACCACCAGAACCAGCCAGCCCCCGGCCCGCCCGGTCACCGCAGGGCCGACGCCGTCCCGGAGCTCCGCGCCGCCGTCGCCCGTCACCGGGGCCCCCGTCGCGCCGTCGGGCTCCCCGAGCCCGTCCGAGTCCGAGTCCGCCGTGCCGTCGGCCGGTCCGTCCCTCGGCCCGCCGACCGGCCACGGCCCCAGCCAGCCGCCGATCGCCGCCGCACAGCCCGCCGGCGGCGTCCCGGCCGACAGTGTCCCGGCCGCCAAGGCGCCGGAGGTGCTGACCGGCCTGGCCGAATGCCGGCCGCTCGGCCTCTCGGGCACCCGGCACACCCTGGAGCTGACGGTGGTCGCGCCGGTCACCGCGCTGCAGGTCGAGTTCCGCCTCGAGCGGCCGACCGCACTGCCCGGCACCCTGCCCTGGAGCAACCTGCCGGGCACGGTGGTGACGGTCCTTCAGGAGCGCGGCACGGTGATCTACCGCTTCACCCTCACCCCGGGTCTGGACGTCGAGCCCGGCGCGTACGTCTTCGCCGTGCACGGTGCCACTTCCCTGGTGGACCCGCTCGCCACGCGCCCGAGCCTCGCCCCCGAGGAGACCTGGACCGCCTCGGCGTTCAGCCTGCTGGACGAGCCGCGCGCGGTGGCCGTCCGGGGCCTGTTCGGCTGATCCGTACGCGGTGGCCCGGGGGCATCCCCCGGGCTCAGGGGTGGACCGGCCGGCCGGGAACAGGCTGCTCGCGAGCAGCCGGGCGGTGATGTCGCCGCGCTTTCCGCCCGACGGGATCTCGGCGAAGTACCGCTCCAGATAGGCGCTCTGCAGCTGCTCCGAGCCCGACTGCCAGAACCCCTGGGCGGTCGCGTTCAACTGCGCGTTGGAGAGCCCGCCGGCCGGGTCGAACAGCAGCGCCCAGGCCCTCGCCTTGTCCTCGGCGCCGGGCAGCGCGGCCCGGGCCCGGGCAGCGCCCTCGGCCGCCGTGAGCCCGGGGTCGGCGGCCAGCTCGACCGCGATCCGCTCCTCGCCGATCACGCCCTGCGCCGCCAGCCGGAGCAGCGCGGCCCAGCGCAGCGAGGCGCTGAGCTCCGCCCCGTACGCCCCGTCGGCCAGCCAGTGCTCCAGCTCGGTGAGCTGCCCGGTGCCGGTCGCGTTCTCGATCGCGGACTTCAGTGCGGCCAGCCGCAGCCCCTGGTCCACCTCCGGCCGGGCCAGCAACTCCCGTGCCACCGTGGCGAGTCGGGCTTCGGCGGCCGGCCGGTCGGCCGGTGCCAGGCAGGGCAGCAGGCGGAGCCGGGAGTAGGTCAGCACCGCCTCCACGATGGCGTCCACCGGCTCGCCCGGCAGGTGCGCGGCGACCAGGTCCAGGTAGGCGGCGGGCGGCAGTTCGCCGTCCCGGGTGAGGTCCCGGGCGTGCTCCCAGAGCACCGCGCGGGTCAGCGGGTCCTCGATCAGCGAGAGCGAGGAGCTGACGGTCCGCCAGGAGTGCTCGTCCAGCCGGATCTTGGCCCAGCTGAGGTCGCCGAAGTTGGGCAGCAGCAGGGCCGGGCGCGGTGCACCGGCCAGCTGCGGCAGGGCGGTCGGCCGGCCCGGCTCGACCTCCACCTCGAAGGACTCGCGCAGCACCGGCCGCCCGTCGGCGTCCAGATCGAAGACACCCAGACCGACCAGGTGCGGACGGCTGCCGTCCGGCATCAGCTCGGCCGAGACGATCCGGTCGCCGTCGTCCTGGTACGAGACCGCCAGGCGCAGGGTGTCGACGCCGCTGGTGCGCAGCCAGCGCTCCGCCCAGCCGTGCACGTCCCGGCCGCTGCTCTGCGCCAACACCTCCAGGAAATCGGAGAGTTCGGCGTTGCCGAACCGGTGCCGGGCGAAGTGCTCGTTGATGCCCGCGAAGAACGCCTCGTCGCCCAGCCAGGCGACCAGCTGGCGCAGCGCGGCGGCGCCCTTGGCGTAGGAGATGCCGTCGAAGTTGCTCATCGCCTCGGCGACGCTCTCCAGCCCGTTCGCGGCGATCGGGTGGGTACTGGCGCGCTGGTCGGCGTCGTAGCCCCAGCCCTTTCGCTTGACCGCGAAGCCGCTCCAGGAGTTGGTGAACCGGGTGGCCTCCGCCGCCACCCGGTAACCCAGGTACTCGGCGAAGGACTCGTTCAGCCAGATGTCGTCCCACCAGCGCAGGGTGACCAGGTCACCGAACCACATGTGGGCCATCTCGTGCGCCACCACCATGGCCCGGGAGGCCCGTTCGGCCTCGGTAGGCGCGGAGTGGAAGAGCATCTCCTCGGCGAACACCACGCAGCCCGGGTTCTCCATCGCGCCCCAGTTGAACTCGGGCACGAAAGCCTGCTCGTAGCGGCCGAACGGGTAGCGCTGGTCGAAGAGTTCGTGCAGCCGGTCGAGCGAGGCGCGGGTCACCTCGAACAGCTCCGCGGCCTCCCGGTCCAGGTCGGCGGCCAGCGCCCGGCGGCCGTGCAGGCCGAGCGGGATGCCGTCGTGCTCGGCGTACACCGAGTGCAGCGGGCCCGCCACCACGGTGAACAGGTAGGTGGAGATCGGCAGCGTCGGCTCGAACTCCCAGCGCCCCTCGGCGACCTGCTTGCCCGCACCGTTGCCGAGCACCGTCCAGCCGGCCGGAGCGGTGGCGGTGATGGTCAGCGGTGCCTTGAGGTCCGGCTGGTCGAAGCAGGGGAAGACCAGCGGGGCCAGGTCGGGGCCGCAGGTCGCGTACAGGTAGACCTCGCCGTCGGCGGGGTCGGTGTAGCGGTGCAGGCCCTCGCCGGTGCTGGAGTAGTTCTGGTCGGTCTCCAGCCGCAGCTCGTTCTCGGCCAGCAGGCCGGTGAGCTGCAGCCGGTTGCCGTCCAGAGCGGCCGGGTCGAGTTCGGTGCCGTTCAGCACGGCCCGGTGCAGGGTCTGCGGGCGGAGGTCGAGGAAGGTCCCGGCTCCGGCCTCGGCGCTGCCGAACCGGATCACGGTGGTGCAGCCGAACACCGTCTCGCCCCGGGTCAGGTCGAGGTCGATGGCGTAGCCGTGCACCTGCAGGAGCTGGGCACGGGTGCGTGCCTCGGTACGTTGAAGAGCTGGCATCCCTGCATGCTTCCCCAGCCCGGCACCCCGTTCAAGACCATTTCGCAGCATTCCGCTCAGAGCGGCACTGCGCGGCACTGCGCCGCGGACTGCTGTCGCCACACGGCGCCGAGCCGGGTCGGACGGGCCGTCGGTTGGTTAGGCTCAGGGCCAGGCACACCAGCCAGTTGAGCGCGCATCAGGAGGAGCACAGTGACGACGGTCCTGACTCAGGGCGGCAACGCGCCGTTGACCGCGGCCCGGGTGACGGTCGAGGTGACCGCGCCCAAGGCGCTGGACGTCTCGGGGCTGCTGCTGACCGAGTCGGGCAAGGTCCGCTCGGACGCCGACTTCGTCTTCTTCAACGCGCCGAACGGGCCCGGGGTGACGCACCGTCCGGCGGCGGGCGGCGTACCCGACGCGATCACCGTGGACACCGGCGCGGTACCGGCCGGGATCGACAAGATCGTGGTGACGGCCAGTCTGGACGACGCGGGGGCCACCTTCGCGGGCACCGAGCCGACCGCCACCCTGCGGGACGCCGACACCGGCGCCGTACTGCTCACCTTCACCCCGCCCCGGCTGACCCGGGAGACCGCCCTGGTGGTGGTCGAGGTCTACCGGCGGGCCGGCGCCTGGAAGGTCCGCGCGGTGGGCCAGGGCTACGCCAACGGGCTGGCCGGGATCGCCACCGACTTCGGCGTCTCGGTGGACGACTCGCCCGCGCCGCCGCCGATGCCGACGTCCGCTCCCACCCCTGCCGCCCCGGCCACTGCCACGCCCCCGAGGCCGGTCACCCCGCCCGCCGTCCCGGCCTCGCTCACCAAGGTCACCCTGGACAAGGGCAAGGTCAGCCTGGCCAAGGGCGGCTCGGTCTCGCTGGAGAAGGCCGGCAAGCCGTTCCTCTCCGCGATCCGGATGGGCCTCGGCTGGGAGCCGGCCGGCCGCGGCCGCAACGTCGACCTGGACGCCTCCTGCATCGCCTTCGACGCCCAGCGGAACAAGATCGAGACCGCCTGGTTCATGAAGCTCTCGATCTTCAACGGCGCGATCGCGCACTCCGGCGACAACCTCACCGGCGAGGGCGCGGGCGACGACGAGTCGATCACCGTCCATCTGGAGGGCCTGCCGCCGGAGGTCTGCGGCCTGGTCTTCGTGGTCAACTCCTTCTCCGGCCAGAAGTTCACCGACGTCAAGAACGCCTACTGCCGCCTGCTGGACGCCGGTTCGGGCCAGGAGCTGGTCCGCTTCGACCTCACCACCTCCGAGCCGCAGACCGGCGTGGTGATGTGCAAGCTGGTCCGCCAGTACTCCGGCGAGTGGGTGATGACCGCCATCGGCGAGTACGTCAGCGCCAAGACCGCCCGCGCCATGGTCAAGCCCGCGGGCGCGATGCTCTGACCGGACGCCGAAGGGGSCGGGGGCGGGTTGCCGCCTCCGGCCCCTTCCGGTGTCACCCGTCAGCCTCGGGTGGCCATCGCGCGGAGGAAGAAGGTCAGGTTGGCCGGGCGCTCGGCCAGGCGGCGCATGAAGTAGCCGTACCACTCCTGGCCGTACGGGAGGTAGACCCGCATGGTGTTGCCGGCCTCGGCGAGCCGGAGCTGCTCCTCGGGGCGGATGCCGAAGAGCATCTGGTACTCGAAGCTGTCCCGGCCGCGGTGGTGCCACTCGGCCAGCTGCCCGGCGATCTTGATCATGTTCGGGTCGTGCGAGGCGACCATCGGGTAGCCCTCGCCGTTCATCAGGACCTTGAGGGCCCGGACGTACGCCAGGTCGACGTCGCGCTTGCCCTGGAAGGCGACCGACTCGGGCTCCTTGTAGGCGCCCTTGCAGATCCGCACCCGGGACCCGGCGGTGGCGAGGTCGCGGCAGTCCGCCTCGGTGCGGCGCAGGTACGCCTGGAGCACCACGCCGAGCCACGGGAAGTCGGCGCGCAGCTCGCGGGCGATCGACAGGGTGGAGTCGGTGGTGGTGTGGTCCTCCATGTCCAGGGTGACCGTGGTGCCCGCCTCGGCGGCCGCGGCGCAGATCCGCCGGGCGTTCTCCAGCGCGATCTTCTCGCCGTCGACCGGGAGGAACTGACCGACCGCCGAGAGCTTGACCGAGACCTCGGCGTCGGCGGCCAGGCCGGTGTCCGTGAGCGCGGAGAGCAGGTGCTCGTACGCCTCGGCGGTGCCGGCCGCCTGCTCGGCGTCCTTGGTGTCCTCGCCCAGGTGATCCAGGGTCACCTTGCGGCCGGTGGCGATCAGTTCGTCGGTGGCGGAGACCGCCTGGTCGAGCTGCTCACCGGCGACGAAGCGCTCGACTATCGCGTGGGTGGGCGGGAACTTCTCGACGACGGTACGCACCTGCGGGGAGCGGGAGGCGGCGAGGAGGGCGGAACGGAGCATCGGTACTCCTGGCGATGATTCAGCGGGGGAAGAAGGGGGTGGGGCGGCGGCTGAGGGTGTTTGCCGCCGCCCCATGAGCACTCAGGGCTGGGTCAGCCCATGTGCGGGTAGCGGTAGTCCGTCGGCGGGACGAACGTCTCCTTGATGGAGCGGGTCGAGGTCCAGCGCATCAGGTTCTGCTTGGCGCCGGCCTTGTCGTTGGTGCCGGAGGCCCGGGCACCGCCGAAGGGCTGCTGGCCGACCACGGCGCCGGTCGGCTTGTCGTTGATGTAGAAGTTGCCCGCCGCGTTACGGAGCTTCAGCATCGCGTGCTGGACGGCCTCGCGGTCCTGGGAGATGATCGCGCCGGTCAGCGCGTAGCTGGACACCGACTCCATCTGGGTCAGCATCGCGTCGTACTCGTCGTCCTGGTAGACGAGGACCGACAGGATCGGACCGAAGTACTCGTCCTTGAAGTACTCGGAGGCCGGGTCGGAGCAGACCAGCACGGTCGGGCGGACGAACCAGCCGACCGAGTCGTCGTACGTGCCACCGGCCAGCACCTCGACCGAGGGGTCGGCCTGGGCGCGGTCGATCGCGGCCTTGTTCTTGGCGAACGAGCGGTCGTCGATGACGGCGCTCATGAAGTTCGTCAGGTCGGTGACGTCACCCATCGTCAGGCCGTCCACCTCGTCCCGGAAGTCGTCCTTGATCTGGGCCCAGAGCGAGGCCGGGACGTAGGCGCGGGAGAGCGCCGAGCACTTCTGGCCCTGGAACTCGAAGGCCCCGCGGGTCATCGCGGTCTTCAGCACGGCCGGGTCGGCGGACGGGTGGGCGACCAGGAAGTCCTTGCCGCCGGTCTCGCCGACGATCCGCGGGTAGGAGCGGTAGTTGGCGATGTTCGCGCCGACCTCGCGCCACAGGTGCTGGAACGTCGCGGTGGAGCCGGTGAAGTGAATGCCCGCCAGCTCGGGGCGCTTGAGCGCGACCTCGGAGACGTCCCTGCCGTCACCGGTGACCATGTTGATGACGCCCTTGGGCAGACCGGCGGCCTCCAGCAGCTGCATCAGCAGGTGCGCGGAGAACTGCTGGGTCGGGGAGGGCTTCCACAGCACCACGTTGCCCATCAGGGCCGGGGCGGTGGGCAGGTTGAGGGCGATCGCGGTGAAGTTGAAGGGCGTGATCGCGTAGACGAAGCCCTCCAGCGCACGGTGGTCGCTACGGTTCCAGACGCCCTCGGAGGAGATCGGCTGCTCGGCGATGATCTGCCGGGCGAAGTGCACGTTGAAGCGCAGGAAGTCGACCAGCTCGCAGGGGGTGTCGATCTCCGCCTGCTGCGCGGTCTTGGACTGGCCGAGCATGGTGGCGGCGGCCAGCGTCTCGCGCCAGGGGCCGGCCAGCAGGTCGGCGGCCTTGAGGAAGATCGCGGCGCGGGAGTCGAAGGAGAGCGCCTGCCAGGCCGGGGCGGCGGCCAGGGCAGTGTCGATGGCCTCGCGCGCGTCGTCCTGGGTGGCGTTGCGCAGCGTGCCGAGCCGAGCCGCGTGGTTGTGCGGCTGGACGACGTGGAACTCGGAGCCGCCGCCCATGCGGCGCTCCCCGTTGATCGTCATGGTCAGCTGGACCGGCTCCTGGCCGCCCAGCTCCTTCAGCTTGGCCTCCAGCCGGGCCCGTTCGGGGCTCCCGGGGGCATAGCTGTGGACCGGCTCGTTAACCGGCGCGGGGACCTGGGTCACAGCATCCATGGCGCACGCTCTCCTTCTCGTCATGGGAAGGCCGGTGAGGGTCGCACTCCGGCCATGACGAAACGCTAGCCCGCCCGCCCCATGCAGCAGATTGGCCGGGCGGCCAAAGTCATCCGTTCGGAGTTGTCGGACCGGATGAACAGCTGTCCGGAACGCGACTAAAGTCGGTTCCGTTCCCACCGGAAGAGGAGGCCGCAGGTGACCACCCCCGGGCTGCCGCTGCGCCAACTGCTGATGGCGCTGGGCGAGCCGCTGGTCGAGTTGCAGGCCGCGCCGGCCGGTCTGGACGTACCGGTCCGGGACGTGGCGATCCTGGATCCGGAGGACCCGGCGACCGCGCAGCCCGGCGAGCTGGTGCTGGCGATCGGGGCCCGCGGCCGGGCCGCGCTGCCCGCGCTGCGGGCGGCCGGGCGGGCGAAGGCGGCGGCGGTCGCGGTGAAGCTGGACGGCCCCGGCCAGGCGGACGCGCTGCGCGAGGCGGCCACCGAGGCGGGCGTGGCGCTGCTGAGCGTGCGGCGGGAGACCCGCTGGGAGCACCTGGACTCACTGGCCCGGGCGATCATCGCCGGCCCCGACGCCCCGGAGAGCGGCGAGTACAACACCGGCGACCTGTTCTCGCTGGCCCAGACGGTGGCCGCACTGACCGGCGGGATCGTCAGCATCGAGGACACCTCCAGCCGGGTGCTGGCGTACTCGCGCTCCTCGGACAGCGACGAGGTGGACGACCTGCGGCGGCTCTCCATCCTGGGCTGGCAGGGGCCCGAGCCGTATCTGTCCAAGCTTCGCGAGTGGGGCATCTTCCAGCACCTGCGCAGCTCGGACACGGTGATCCGGATCGACCCGCACCCCGAGCTCGGCATCCGGCGCCGGCTGGCGATCGGCATCCGGGCCGGGGCGCAGCCGCTGGGCACCATCTGGGTCCAGGAGGGCGCCCGGCCGCTGGCCCCGCTGGCGGACCAGGCACTGGTCGGCGCGGCCCGGGTGGCGGCCGCCCAACTGGTGCGGCGGCGGCGGGAGTTGTCGGCCGACGTGCGGCTCACCCAGACCCTGCTGACCGGCCTGCTGGAGGGCTCCACCGGGCCGCAGTCACTGGCCACCCACCTCGGCCTGGAGCTCCGCCGCCCGGCCACCGTGCTGGCGTACGCGGCGAGTTCGCCCTCCGAGGGCTCCGACCTGGAGCTCACCCGGGCCGAGGTGACCGGCCTGATCTCGGTGCACACGGCCGCCAGGCACCGCTCCGCGCTGCTCGCGCCGATCGACTCCCGGGTGTACGTGCTGCTGCCCGAACTGCCCGCCGGGCTGGCGATGGTCACCGTCCGGGACTGGGCGCAGGAGGTGGTGGTGGCGGCCCGCGAGCACCTCGGGGTGCAGCTGCGGGCGGCGATCGGCTCGACCGTGGACGGGCTGGCGGCGGTGCCCGAGTCCCGGGCCCAGGCCGACCGGATCCTGGACGCGATGGGGCGCGGCGGGGTGGCCACCGAGGTCGCGGCGCTGATCGACGTGCAGGCCGAGGTGCTGGTGAGCGAGGTGCTGGCGCTGCTCCAGGAGCGCGGCGGCCTGCGCGACCCCCGGCTGACCGCGCTCAGCGAGTACGACCTGCGGCACGGCACCCGGCTGGCCGAGTCGGTGCTCGCCTGGCTGGACGCGCTCGGCGAGGTCCGGGTGGCGGCCGACGCCCTGCACATCCACCCCAACACCCTGCGCTACCGGGTGCGCCGGGCCGAGCAGTTGACCGGCATCGACCTGGCCCAGCCCCAGCAGCGCCTGCTGGCGATGCTTCAGCTCCGGCTCCCGGCCGAGCCGGACCAGGGGCACGCCTGAAACGACGGCTGCCCCCCCGCCGGGGCGGGGGGGGGGGGGGGGCCGACGCCCTGCACATCCACCCCAACACCCTGCGCTACCGGGTGCCGATGTTCAGGTCGTTGCGGGCGATCGGGTAGGTGAGGCCGTCCTCGGTGGTGCCGAAGAGGTGCGACACGCCCTCGCCGTCCTCGGCGATGACCAGGCCGCCGTACGGGGAGACGGTGATGTTGTCCGGGCCGTCGTAGTTGCCGTGGTCGCCCATCACGTCGGTGTTGACGCCGAGCAGCACCTTGAGGGTGATGGTGCGTCGGGCCGGGTCGTAGAACCAGACCTGGCCGTCGTGCTGCACCGGGCTCTCGGTGCGGGCGAAGCTGGCGACGAAGTAGAAGCCGCCGTCACCCCACCACATGCCCTCGAGCTTGCGGGAGCGGGTGACCTCGCCGTCCTTGAACTGCTTGCGGACGGAGACCGTCTTGGCGTCGCGGTCCGGGACGTTGACCCAGTCCACGCCGTACGTGGTGCCGATCTTGACGGCACGGGAGAGGTCGTCGACGAAGGTGCCGTGCGAGTCGAAGACCTTGAAGGCCTCCAGCTTGCCCGCGTCGTCGGCCAGGGTGCGCAGCTTGCCCTTGCCGTGCTTGAAGCCGGCCGGCGGGGTCCAGCGGTAGAGCAGGCCGTTCGGGCCGGCGGCGTCCTCGGTGAGGTAGGCGTGACCGCGCCGCGGGTCGATCACCACGGCCTCGTGCGGGTAGCGGCCGAAGGCCTTGACCGGCTTCGGGTCGCGGTTGGCCTCCTGGTCGTACGGGTCGACCTCGAAGATGTAGCCGTGGTCCTTGGTGAAGCCGTACTTGCCGGCCTTGTCCTCGGTCTCCTCGCCACTCAGCCAGGTGCCCCAAGGAGTCGCGCCACCGGCGCAGTTGGTCGCGGTGCCGGCGATGCCGACCCACTCCCTGACCTCCTTGCCGTTCTTGCGGACCTCGACCACGGTGCAGCCGCCGGCCGCGCCCGGGTCGTAGACGTGACCCTCCAACAGCGGGACGGGGTGCGGCCAGTCGGAGCGCGGGCCGCGCAGCTCGTGGTTGTTCACCAGCAGGGTGCCGCCACGCGGGCCCTGGAAGGCCGCGGTGCCGTCGTGGTTGCTGGGGGTGCTCTCACCGGTGACCAGCTTGGTCTTCCCGGTGTAGGTGATCACCTGGTACTGGAAGCCGCGGGGCAGCGCGAGGATGCCGTCCGGGTCCGGGAGCAGCTCGCCGTAGCCGGTGGCGCAGCGGGCCGCCTCGACCGACTCGGCCGCCGGGGCCTCGCCGCCGGACGGCGCGGCGATGGCGCCGGGGGCGGTCGCCAGCACCTCGGCGCTGCCGGCGATCAGGACGCCGGCCCCGATGGCGGTGGAACGGTTGACGAAGTCCCGACGGGACAGCGACATGTAGTCACTCCTGAGAGGTGGGGCCGCTGTCCGGATGCTCCCGGCCACGGCGTACTCGGTGACGGCGGGGTGGGCCGCCGCCGACCAGCAGACTCCGCGCCCGCGATGAACCCGAGGTGAACCCGACACCGCCACCGGGTGGTGATTTGCGGACCGTATCCGAACAAACGGACGGGACACCGTCAGATCGGATACGGCCCGTCAGCGCTCGACCCGCTCCACCCGCCACTGCTCCCAGGCCGTCAGCCAGGCCTCCTCGGTCACCGGTGCGGTGCCCGGAGTACGCGGGGCGCCGCCCAACCAGAGGCGCTCCCAAGCCCGTTGGGCCGGCAGGCTGGGCACCTCACTGGCGAACGCGGTGAACCGGATGACCTCCTCGACGGCGGCCTGGCCCTCCGGCGTGCCGATCGCCCAGTCGGTGTTCTGGGCCAGCCGGGTCAGGTGGTTGACCATCGCGGTGACCGCGTCGCCCGCCTCGTCCCTGGTCTCCGAGGCCAGCCGCATCTGCTGCCGGACAGCCGCCTCCCAGCGCACCGCGCCCGCCTCGCCGCGCAGCCGCCGGGGCAGCCTCGGCACCCGCCGGGCCCGGGCCTGCGCGGCCAGCAGCACCGCCTCGTGCACCGCGTGCTCGACCACCTCCCGGTGCGCCTCGAGACCTGCCACCGGCGGGAGTTCGCGCTCCTCCAGGATGGCCCGCTGGGCCTGCTGGCGGGCCAGCTTGCGCATCAGGTCGGTGCGGCCGAGCACGTACTTCTCGAAGTCCTCGATCCGGCGCAGCTCGACCCCGCCCGGCGGGACGCCGCGCCCGGTCACCTGGACGGTCACGCCGTCCACCCGCAGCCGGCCCGCCCAGACCGGGGCCGGGGTGTCGCCCTCGGGGCGTCTGTCCTCGTGGATCTGCACTGCCCGGGGCTCGCCCTCGACCGTGATCCACTCGCGCAGCGCCCGGACCGCGCCGGGGCCGTCGCCCTCGTCGATCTCCAACTGCTCGTAGACCCGGTCGCGTTCGTCCTCGACCACGTCCTCCAGCTCCGGCAGCGGCCGCTGCTCGGCGCCGGGGCGGTAGGTACGGACCGTCACATAGGGGCCCTCGGCGGAACTCCAGTCGCCCGAGCGGACCTCGACCCAGCCCACCCGGCCGTTCTGCACCTCGTACTCGGCGAGCGCGTCGCTGTCCTCCGGCGGATCGGGGGCCGGCCGGGGCGCGCTCTCGTCGCCGCGCGCCGGGTCGGCCCGGTGCAGGCCAGGACCGCGCTCCGAACGGTCGACCCCGTACACCGGGAAGTCCGCGTCCGCGAGCACCTGACGGCTGTGCTCCTCGTGGTCGGCGTAGTAGTCCTCGGGCTCCTGGGGCCTGGTCGCGTTCTGCCTCGTCATCCTCTGCCGCACCCCCGCGTGCTCGCCTGACCGTCGTTCACGACCCACCGCACCGGGCCTGGCCCGGCACCCCGCGCCGCGTCCGCCCCACGATACGGGGCCAGGGGTCTGCTGGGCCATCAGCTTCGCTCGTACGGTTGGCAGCCCGGCGTCCCGGCCCCGTCCGGCCCGGATTGTCAGTAGCCTTGCCTACTCTGGGAGGTATGACCGCAGCCACTCCGGCCTTCCCCGCCCGGATCAGCATCGTCACCCTCGGGGTGACCGACCTGGCCGCCAGCACCGCCTTCTACCAGGCGCTCGGCTGGTCCCGCTCCGCCGCCTCCAACGACAACATCGTCTGGTTCCGCACCGCCGACTCGGCGCTCGGCCTCTTCCCCACCGAGGAGCTGGCCGCCGACGCGGGCGTCCCGGCGATCGGCGAGCCGTCCTTCCGCGGCGTCACCCTGGCGGTGAATCTGGAGTCCACCGCACAGGTGGACGCCGCTCTGAAGGTCGCGATCGAGGCCGGTGCCACCGTGGTCAAGCCCCCGGCCGCCACCGACTGGGGCGGCTACTCGGGCTACTTCGAGGACCCGGACGGCCACCTCTGGGAGCTGGCGCACAACCCGTTCTTCCCGTTCACCGAGAGCGGCCAGCTCGACCTGCCGTAGGCTCCGGGCCGTGGATGCCAACCACTATCTGCTGACCTCGGTCTGGCGGCTGACCGCCGAGCCGTCCCGGGTCTACCGCACCCTCCAGGACGTCGAGCAGTACCCGAAGTGGTGGCCACAGGTCCGGTCGGCGCACCGGCTGACCGACCACAGCGGCGAGCTGCTGATCCGCTCCGTACTGCCGTACCGGCTCCGGCTGACCGCCACCGAGCGCGAGCAGGACGGGACCGCCCTGACCCTGACCCTGACCGCAGACCTGACCGGCGACCTGGTCGGCTGGTCCCGCTGGACGGTCCACCCCGAGGGCACCGGCAGCCGGGCGGTCTTCCAGGAGGAGGTCCGCCCGGCCAAACTGCTGATGCGCCGACTGGCCCCGGTCGCCCGCCCGCTCTTCCTGGCCAACCACGCGGCCATGATGCGCGGCGGCCACCGCGGGCTCCGCCGGCTGCTGGCCGGGCCCTGACCCGCCGTCAGCCGTTCTGTTGCGAGCGTGCCTTGAACGCGGCCTTCCTGGCCTCCTTGGCCACCGTACGGTTCAGGTGCAGCTCGCCGATCGCCTCCAGCACGTCCGCCGTGTACGGGTGCCTGACCCGCCACAGCTCGCCGAAGTAGCTGGCCGGGTTGTCGGTCACCGGCAGCTCGGAGATCAGCCGGTGCAGCACCTCCGCCTCGCCCTCGCTGGTCAGCAGCTGGGCCGCGAAGCCGTCCACCATCGTCCACAGCACCATGCCGCGCTCCGGTGCCGTCACCTCCTGGCCCTGCTCGCGCAGCCAGACCCGGACCGCCCCGCCCAGCTCCGGGTCGTCCAGCACCTCGACCGCGGCCGGGCGGGCCGCCTCGCCGATCGTCTCCAGCGCCTGCACGCTGAGCAGCCGCCGGACCGGGCTGTACGGGTCGGTGCCCCGGGAGGCCGCCAGCAGCTCCCGCGCGGCGGTCTCCGGGTCACGTCCGGCCAGCCAGACCAGCACCTCGCGCTCGGGCAGCACGTTCGCGGTCTCGGAGACCGCACGCAGCAGCGCCTCGGCGTCGCCCTGCGCCAACTCGCCCACCAGCGGGGCGTCGTAGCCCTCCTCGAGCAGCCACTGCCGGACCCCGTACTGGCCCAGCGGGGTCAGCCGGACCAGCCCGAAGCGGGCCGACTCCTCGTCGCTCAGCTCGCCGTCGCCGACCGGGGAGTCCTCCTCCTCGAACAGCTCGGGGTCGATCGGCTGGTACTCCAGCAGGCCCATCTCCGCCAGATCACCCAGCATCGGGTCCAGAGCGATCATCAGATCGGTGATGTCGCCGAGCAGTTCCTCGTCCGGCTCCTCGCCCTCCGGGACCACCAGCAGCGCGGCCAGCACGCCCAGCGGCACGGTCTCCTCGCCCGGCTCGGCGAAGGCGGTGGTCTCGTAGAGCACCTGGAGCGCCTCGTCCAGCAGCTCGGCCGCCGCCTTGCGGGACTCCTCCACCGCCGCGAGCCGCTCCTCGTCGTCCTCCTCGGCCTCGGCCTCCTCGTCCGCCAGGTCCAGCGAGTCCGCCTCGGTGGCCAGCTCCCGGACGATCCCGGCGGCGGTCAGCCAGAGCTCGAGCACGGTCTCCTCGTCACCCGCCTCGGCCGGCTCCAGGTCCGGGCCCGGGATCGCCACGTGCTCGCCCGCCTCGGTGGTACCGATCTCCACCAGGTCCAGGTCGCAGGCCAGCGACCAGGACCGCATCGCCTCGACCTCGGCATCCTCGCCCGTCCCGAGACCGAGCAGCTCGGCGGCCGGCGCCCGGTCCTCGCCGACCAGGTCGCCGAACTCGTCCACCGGGCGGTGCGGAGCGGCCCAGCGGGCCAGCTTCAGCGCCTGTGCGATCAGCGGCACCGCGAGCGCGGCCTCGGCCAGCTCCCGCTCGGAGGGCAGCTGGATCGGGGGCACCAGCACCGCCGCGTCGTCCTCGTCCTCGTCCTGCCCGTGCGCGGCGAACGCGCCGTACAGGTCGGCCAGGTCGTAGTCGGCGGGCAGCAGGCGCTCGGCAGCCGCGCGGTCCGACCCGGAGCTGGCCGACGGGTTGTCAGGGGTGCTGCTGCTGGGTCCGGACATCGTTGCGAGGTCTCCCGTGGTGGCGGTGGTCACTGCCCGAGGGACCGTCTGGGTGGCGGTCCATCAGCTCAGCGTATCCGTACCGGCCACCGCCTGCCGGAGCCGCACGCCGGAAGTCACCGCGTCGCCGTCCCATCTGACACAGTCCGTCCGCCACCTGCCGACGTGGCGCAGCCGACACCGGGGACCGGCCTGGGGCACGCCCCTGACCACGTATCCTGCATCAGGAACGGTGCACAACCCTGGTACCGGCCATCGGGCAACGAAGCCCGCCCCGCACACCCCGCCCCACCAGGGCTCACCGTCTCGGCCACCACCCCCGGCCAGGTCCGGCCCTCGGTGGTGCCCGGCCACAGGAGACCCCTGACATGGCGGACCTCTCCCCCGCCGGCGCCCGACTGTCCCCCGCACAGTTCGAAGGACGCCGACTCTCGGAGGCCCTGCTCCCCCTGGAGCTCGCACCACGCACGCAGCTCCAGCTCGCCGCGATCAGCCGCTGGAACGCGCTCCGCGGCATCCGGGTCGGCCTGGTGGCCGCCGCCCTGCTGTTCCTGCTGATCGGCGCCAACCTGGCCACCCCGATCTACCCGGTGCTCCAGCGGCAGCTCGGCCTGACCGCGCTCGACACCACCATCCTCTTCACCGTGTACGTCTTCGCCCTGGTCCCGGTGCTGGCCGCGGTCGGCCACTGGTCCGACCACCTCGGACGGCGCGCGATGATCCTGCCCGCCGTGGCCCTGGCGGCCGGCGGCGACGTGCTGTTCGCCACCGCGGGCAGCTTCTGGCAACTGGCCCTCGGCCGGGCCGTCCAGGGCATCGCGGTCGGCTTCGCCACCGGCGCCGCCGGAGCCGCGCTCGGCGACCTGCTGCCCGACCACCCGACGCTGGCCGCCAAGCTCACCCTGGCCTGCTCGGCCGGCGGCGTGGCGCTGGGCCCGGTGGTCGGCGCCACCCTCTCCTCCGGCGAGCACCCGCTGCTGACGCCCTTCCTGCTGCACGCCATCGCGCTGCTGGCGCTCTGCGTCCCGCTCGCCCTGGTGCACCCCCGGATGCCCGGACGCCGACGTGCGCCCGCCGCACCGCCGCGCATCACCACCCCCGCCCACCTGCGCCCGCAGCGCCTGCGGCTGCCGCGCACCGGCCGCCGCGAGTTCCTGCTCGCCTCCGGCGCGGGCTTCGTCTCGTACGCGGTCTTCGGGGTCTACCTCAGCCTGGCCCCGGCCTTCTCCGCCAAGCTGCTGGACACCACCTCCTCGCTGACCGGCGCGGTGGTCGCCGCCCTGCTGCTCGGCTCCTCCGCCACCGCCCAGCTGCTGGTGCCGCCGACCGCCGACCGCCTGGTGATCGCCCTCGGCATGGCCGGCCTGGCCGCCGGCCTGGCCCTGGTGGTCACCGCGCTCTTCACCGGCACCCCGGCTCTGCTCTTCCTGGGCAGCGTGCTCGGCGGCTGCTGCCAGGGCGTGGCCTTCCGCTCGCTCTTCACCACCGCCGTCGCCGCGATGAACCCGGAGCGACGCGGCAGCGAGCTCTCCACCCTCTGGGTGATCGTCTACCTCGGCTCCTCCCTCCCGATCGTCGCCGTCGGCGCCCTGACCCAGCGCTACGGCCTGCTCCCGGCCGTCAGCGGCTTCGTCTGCGTCGCGGCCCTGGCCTGCCTCGGTCTGGCCGGAGCGGTGCTCCGCAAGAGCAGGTAGGGCATACGGCAAGGGCCCGGCACTCCGTGGTGGAGTGCCGGGCCCTGCTGTGTGACGGCTGATCAGACGTTGAAGCCGAGCGCGCGGAGCTGGTCGCGGCCGTCGTCGGTGATCTTGTCCGGGCCCCACGGCGGCATCCAGACCCAGTTGATCCGGAGATCCTGGACCAGGCCGTCGGTGGCGGTCTTGGCCTGGTCCTCGATCACGTCGGTGAGCGGGCAGGCCGCCGAGGTGAGGGTCATGTCGATGGTGGCCACGTCGGACGCGTCGATGTGGATGCCGTAGATCAGGCCCAGGTTGACGACGTCGATGCCCAGCTCGGGGTCGACGACGTCCATCAGGGCCTCGGTCAGGTCCTCGACGGAGACGGTGCCGGCCGTGGTGCCGACGATCACGGTCGGGCCCTCGGTCGAGGGCGCCGCCGCCTCGGCCGGCGTGCCGGTCTCGGTGTCGCTCATGAGTGCTTCCTTAAAGGTCGTCAGACGGCGGGGTGTTCGGCGAGCGCCTTGGCGGTGGCGTCCTTCCAGGCCATCCAGCTCAGCAGCGCGCACTTGACCCGGGCCGGGAACTTGGAGACACCGGCGAACGCGACCGCGTCCTCCAGTACGTCCTCGTCGCCGACGCCCTTGCCCTTGCTCTGCATGAGCTCCAGGAAGGCCTCCTGGATCGCCTGCGCCTCGCCCACGGTCTTGCCGACCACCAGGTCGTTCAGCACCGAGGCGCTGGCCTGGCTGATCGAACAGCCCTGGGACTCGTAGGAGACGTCGGCCACCACTGCGCCGTCGAGCCGCACCCGCAGGGTGATCTCGTCGCCGCAGGTCGGGTTGACGTGGTGCACCTCGGCGTCGCCGTCCCGCAGCCCCTTGCCGTGGGGGTTCTTGTAGTGCTCCAGGATGATCTCCTGGTACATCGAGTCGAGCTTCATTCCGCGCTCACCCCTCAGCCGAAGAAGTTCCGGACGTGGTGCAGGCCGTCGATCAGTGCGTCGACATCGGCCGGCGTCGAGTACAGGTAGAACGACGCCCTGGTGGTCGCCGGAATTCCGTACCTCAGGCAGACCGGCCGCGCGCAGTGGTGGCCGACCCGGACCGCGATGCCCTGCTCGTCGAGCACCTGGCCGACATCGTGCGGGTGGATGTCGCCGAGCACGAACGAGATCGCCGCACCCCGGTCGACAGCCGTGCGCGGGCCGATGATCCGCAGGTCGGGGACCTCGAGCAGCCGCTGCACCGCGTACTCGGTGAGGGTGTGCTCGTGCGCGGCGATCCGGTCCATGCCGATGGCCGACAGGTAGTCGATGGCCGCACCGAGCCCGACCGCCTGGGCGATCGGCGGGGTACCCGCCTCGAACTTGTGCGGCGCCGGGGCGTAGGTCGAGGCGCCCATGGTGACGGTCTCGATCATCTCGCCGCCACCGAGGAACGGCGGGAGGTCCTCCAGCAGCTCCTGACGGCCCCACAGCACGCCGATGCCCGTCGGGCCCAGCATCTTGTGGCCGGTGAAGGCGACGAAGTCGGCGCCCAGCTCCTGCACGTCCAGCACCATGTGCGGGACGGCCTGCGAGGCGTCGATCAGCACCAGCGCGCCGACGTCCTGGGCGCGCCGGACGATGGCCTCGACCGGGTTGATCGTGCCCATCAGGTTGGAGACCAGCGTGAAGGAGACGATCTTCGTCTTCTCGGTGATCAGCTCGTTGATGTTCGACAGGTCGAGCCGGCCCTCGTCGGTCAGGCCGAACCACTTCAGCTTCGCGCCGGTGCGCTGCGAGAGCAGCTGCCACGGCACGATGTTGGAGTGGTGCTCCATCTCGGTGATGACCACCTCGGCGTCGGCGTCGACGCGGTACGGCTCATCGGCCCAACCCAGCATGTTGGCAACGAGGTTGAGCGACTCCGAGGCGTTCTTGGTGAAGATCACCTCGTCCCGGCTCGGCGCGTTGATGAACGCCGCGACCTTGTCGCGGGCGCCCTCGTACAGCGCCGTGGCCTCTTCGGCCAGCACGTGCACGCCGCGGTGCACGTTGGCGTTGTGCCGCTCGTAGTAGCCGTTCAGCGCGTCGAGCACCTGCTGGGGCTTCTGCGAGGTCGCCGCGTTGTCCAGGTAGACCAGGGGCTTGTCGTCGTGCAGCACGCGCTGCAGGATCGGGAAGTCCTTGCGGATCGTCTCGCCGAACTCCTGTGCCTCGGCCAGCGCCGAGTCATGGGTTGTCACTCGGAAGCGCCACCCTTCACATAGGCCGCGTAGCCCTCGTTCTCCAGCTTGTCGGCGAGCTCGGCGCCACCGGACTCGACGATCCGGCCGGCCGAGAAGACGTGCACGAAGTCGGGCTTGATGTACTTCAGGATCCGGGTGTAGTGGGTCACCAGCAGGGTGCCCACCTCGCCGGAGGAGGCGACCCGGTTGATGCCCTCGGAGACCTGACGGAGCGCGTCGACGTCGAGGCCGGAGTCGGTCTCGTCGAGGATCGCGATCTTCGGCTTGAGCAGCTCCAGCTGGAGGATCTCGTGGCGCTTCTTCTCGCCGCCGGAGAAGCCCTCGTTCACGTTGCGCTCGGCGAAGGCCGGGTCCATCTGGAGGGTGGCCATCGCCTCCTTGACCTCCTTGACCCAGGTCCGCAGCTTGGGGGCCTCGCCGCGGATGGCGGTCGCGGCGGTGCGCAGGAAGTTGGAGACCGAGACGCCGGGGACCTCGACCGGGTACTGCATGGCCAGGAAGACGCCGGCCCGGGCGCGCTCGTCGACGGTCATCTCCAGCACGTTCTCGCCGTCCAGCAGCACCGAGCCGCTGGTGACGGTGTACTTCGGGTGACCGGCCAGCGTGTACGCCAGGGTGGACTTGCCGGAGCCGTTCGGGCCCATGATGGCGTGGGTCTCACCCTGCTTGACCGTCAGGTCGACGCCCTTGAGGATCTCGCGGGGACCGCTCTCGGTCTCGACGGAGACGTGCAGGTCACGGATTTCAAGCGTTGCCATATGTACTCAGGACTCCTGGTTGACGGAGACGAGCACATCGTCCCCTTCGATCTTTACGGGGTAGACGGGGACCGGCTTGGTCGCGGGCAGGCCCGAGGGCTTGCCGCTGCGCAGGTCGAAGCTGGAGCCGTGCAGCCAGCACTCGATCGCGCAGTCCTCGACCTCGCCCTCGGAGAGCGAGACGTTCGCGTGCGAGCAGATGTCGTTGATCGCGAACACCTCGCCCTCGGTGCGGACGATCGAGACCGGGACGCCGTTCAGCTCGACTCGCTTGGGAGTGTCCTCCGCCAAGTCGGCCAGCGCGCAGGCTCGGAGAAAGGTCATCGGGTCAGACCGTCGCTTCCAGCTCGGCCTCGATCTTCTCCATGAGCTGGTCCTGGATCTCGGCGACGCCGATCTGCTGGACCAGCTCGGCGAAGAAGCCGCGGACCACCAGACGGCGGGCGTCGTCGGCCGGGATGCCACGGGACTGCAGGTAGAAGAGCTGCTCGTCGTCGAAGCGGCCGGTCGCGGAGGCGTGGCCCGCACCGACGATCTCGCCGGTCTCGATCTCCAGGTTCGGGATCGAGTCGACCCGGGCGCCGTCGGTGAGCACCAGGTTGCGGTTGTGCTCGTAGGTGTCGGTGCCCTCGGCGGCGGCGCGGATCAGCACGTCGCCGACCCAGACCGCGTGCGCGTCCTGGCCCTGCAGGGCGCCCTTGTAGACCACGTTCGACCGGCAGTGCGGGGTGTCGTGGTCGATCACCAGGCGGTGCTCGAGGTGCTGGCCGGCGTCGGCGAAGTACAGGCCGTACAGCTCGGCCTCGCCGCCGGGGCCCGCGTAGTTGACCCGCGGGTGCAGCCGGACCAGGTCGCCGCCGAAGGTGACCACGACGGACTTGAGCGAGGCGTCCCGGCCGATCAGCGCGGTCTGCTGGGCGGCGTGCACCGCGTCCCGGTCCCAGTCCTGGATCGAGACGAAGGTGAGCTTGGCGCCGTCGCCGAGCAGCAGCTCGACGTTGGCGGCGCGGACGCCGGTGCCGGTGTGGTTGAGCACCACGACCGCCTCGGCGAACGGCTTGACCTCGATCAGCACGTGGGCGAAGGCGACGCCGCCCTCACCGTGCACGTCGATCTTCACCGGCTCGGTGAGCACGGTGTCCTTGGGCACCGTGACGACCAGCGCCTGGGTGAAGGCGCTGTACGCCTGCGCGGCGACCCGGTCGACCGGCTTGCCGGCCTTGCCGAGCCGGGCGTCCTCGCGGCCGACGGTCTCGGCGGTGACGCCCTCGGGCAGCCCGAGCTCGACCTTGTCGGTACCCGACGCACCGTCGGCCGCGGTGCCGTCGTGCAGGCCGAGGAGGCGGTGCATCGGCGTGAACCGCCAGTCCTCCTCGCGGCCGTGCGGCACCGGGAAGTCGGTCACGTCGTACGAGGGCTTGACCGCGACGCGGGCGTCGATCGGCTGCTGCACGGTGGCCCGGCCGGTACCGGGACCGGCCAGCTGCGCACCGGCGCCGGCGGTGCCGACCTCGATCGAACCGGCGGTCGTGGAGCCGGTGGTGTTCTGAACGTCAGCCATAGCTGTCGTAGTGCTCTCTTTCTGGAAAACGGACTGGACCTCGAGCGGCTGGCGTCAGCCGACGGAGCCCTCCATCTGCAGCTCGATCAGCCGGTTGAGCTCCAGCGCGTACTCCATCGGCAGCTCACGCGCGATCGGCTCGACAAAGCCACGGACGATCATCGCCATCGCCTCGAACTCGGTCATGCCACGGCTCATCAGGTAGAAGAGCTGGTCCTCGCTGACCTTGGAGACGGTGGCCTCGTGGCCCATCGACACGTCGTCCTCGCGGACGTCCACGTACGGGTACGTGTCCGAGCGGGAGATGGTGTCGACCAGCAGCGCGTCGCAGAGCACGTTGGACTTGGCGCCCTTGGAGCCCTCGCCGATCTCGATCAGACCGCGGTACGACGTCCGGCCGCCGCCACGCGCCACCGACTTGGAGACGATGTTGGAGGAGGTGTTCGGCGCCATGTGCACCATCTTGGCGCCGGCGTCCTGGTGCTGGCCCTCGCCCGCGAAGGCGATCGACAGGGTCTCGCCCTTGGCGTGCTCACCCATCAGGTAGACGGCCGGGTACTTCATGGTGACCTTGGAGCCGATGTTGCCGTCGACCCACTCCATGGTCGCGCCCTCGTACGCCACGGCGCGCTTGGTGACCAGGTTGTAGACGTTGTTCGACCAGTTCTGGATGGTCGTATAGCGGCAACGACCACCCTTCTTGACGATGATCTCGACCACGGCGCTGTGCAGCGAGTCCGAGGAGTAGATCGGGGCGGTGCAGCCCTCGACGTAGTGGACGTAGGCGTCCTCGTCGACGATGATCAGCGTCCGCTCGAACTGGCCCATGTTCTCGGTGTTGATCCGGAAGTAGGCCTGCAGCGGGATCTCGACGTGCACGCCCTTCGGCACGTAGATGAACGAGCCGCCGGACCAGACCGCCGTGTTCAGCGCGGCGAACTTGTTGTCACCGGTCGGGATGACGGTGCCGAAGTACTCCTTGAAGAGCTCCGGGTGCTCCTTGAGCGCCGTGTCGGTGTCCATGAAGATCACACCCTGAGCCTCGAGCTCTTCGTTGATCTGGTGGTACACCACCTCGGACTCGTACTGAGCCGCGACACCGGCGACCAGGCGCTGCTTCTCCGCCTCCGGGATGCCGAGCTTGTCGTACGTCGCCTTGATGTCGGCGGGCAGGTCCTCCCAGGACTCGGCCTGCTTCTCGGTGGAGCGGACGAAGTACTTGATGTTGTCGAAGTCGATGCCGGTGAGGTCCGAGCCCCAGGTCGGCATGGGCTTCTTGCCGAACAGCTTCAGGCCCTTGAGACGCAGGTTGAGCATCCACTCCGTCTCGGACTTCTTCGCCGAGATGTCGCGGACGACCTCCTCGCTCAGCCCGCGCTTTGCGGCGGCACCGGCGGCGTCCGGGTCGGACCAGCCGTACTCGTAGGTGCCCAGACCATCGAGCTCGGGGTGCGAAACGGTGTCAGTCATGCGAGGTTCCTCCGCGCGGACGCAGGTTCGGATGGAGTAGACGTACCGGCAGTCGGCACTGCACCGGGCAGCGGGCGGACGCCTGCTGACGATGCGGCACCGGGTGCCGGCACATAGGTGGTGCAGACCCCGTCGCCGTGGGCGATGGTGGCCAGCCTTTGCACATGGGTGCCCAGGAGCTGGGAGAAGACCTCGGTCTCCGCCTCGCAGAGCTGTGGGAACTGCTCGGCGATGTGCGCGACCGGGCAGTGGTGCTGACAGAGTTGGGCGCCGACCGGGGCCGCCGGAGAGGCTCCCGAGGGCACTCGCCGCACGGTTGCAGCGTACCCGTCGGCACTCAGCGCCTGCGCGAGTGCCTCGGTGCGGGACTCCGCCCCGGCCTGCTCCAGCGCGTCGCGGTAGCGGTCGCCCTGGCGCCCGAACCGGGCCCGGGCGAAGGCGGTGACCGCCTCCTCGCCCGCCTTGCCGCCGCCGACCGCCTCGGAGATCCAGCGCAGCGCGTCGGCCGCGAGCTGGTCGTAGGCCTGGTAGAAGGCGTCCCGGCCGGACTCGGTGAGCGCGAAGACCTTGGCCGGGCGGCCGCGCCCGCGGCTGCCGTAGACCCGCTGTTCACGGGCGTCGACCAGACCTGCGGCGGCCAGACCGTCCAGGTGCCGGCGGACGGCGGCGGAGGTCAGACCGAGCCGGGTGGCCAGGTCTGCGGCAGAGGAGGGGCCGTGGTCGAGGATCGACCGGGCGACCCTGTCCCGGGTGGCGCGGTGGCCGTCCCCCTCGGCTGCGGGCAGCACAGAACCGGGGGCCGACTCGGCCTCCGGCAGCTGGGCATACTCGCGCATGTATTTCACAACACGATTGTTGCGTAATTCATTCCGTGGCGACAACCCGTGATCCACGACGCATCGGTGGCGTCAATCACGCAGGCAAGGCTTACCTCACTTCTTGCCTGACCTGCGCAAACGATCAACCTGGCCCACGGCAGGGGTGGTAGGGGTCGCCTCATAGACTCCGGGGCATGGATAGCGAACCTGCGGTCGAGGTGACCGGCCTGGTGAAGCGGTACGGGCCGAAGACGGCGGTGGACGGGCTGGACCTGACCATCGCGCGCGGCACCGTGACCGCCGTGCTCGGGCCGAACGGCGCCGGGAAGACCACCACGATCGAGACCTGCGAGGGCTTCCGCCGCCCGGACGCGGGGACGGTCCGGGTGCTCGGCCTCGACCCGGTCGCCGATGCCGCCGCGCTCCGGCCCCGGGTCGGCGTGATGCTCCAGTCCGGCGGCGTCTACCCCGGCGCCCGCGCGGTCGAGATGCTCCGGCACACCGCGAAGCTGCACGCCCACCCGCTGGACGTGGACGCGCTGGTGGAACGGCTCGGCCTCGGCTCCTGCGGCCGGACCGCCTACCGCCGGCTCTCCGGCGGCCAGCAGCAGCGGCTGGCGATGGCGATGGCCGTGGTCGGCCGGCCCGAGCTGGTCTTCCTGGACGAGCCCACCGCCGGGCTCGACCCGCAGGCTCGCCGGGCCACCTGGGAGCTGGTCCGCGACCTGCGCCGGGACGGCGTCACCGTGGTGCTGACCACCCATCACCTGGACGAGGCCGAGCAACTGGCCGACCGGGTGGCCGTCGTGGACGGCGGAAAGGTGATCGCCGAGGGCAGCGTCGAGGAGCTCTGCCGGGGCGGCTCGGAGAGCAGCCTGCACTTCGACGGCCCGGCCGGGCTCGACCTCGGTTCGCTGCACAAGGTGCTGCCGGACGGCGCCGCGGCCACCGAGCCGAGCCCCGGCTCGTACCGGGTGGACGCCCCGCTCGACCCGGCCCTGCTCGCCACCGTCACCGCCTGGTGCGCCTCGGTCGGGGTGCTGCCCGAGCGCCTGACGGTGCGTCGGCGCAGCCTCGAAGACGTCTTCCTCGAACTGACCGGCCGGGAGCTCCGATGACCACGTACGAACCCAGGCCCGGCGCCGCGCCGGTCGGCCGGATGCTGCTGGCGCAGACCGCGTTCGAGACGAAGATGCTGCTGCGCAACGGTGAGCAGCTGCTGCTCACCGTGGTGATCCCGACCGTGCTGCTGGTGCTGTTCAGCGCCGTGGACGTGGTCGACGTGACGGGGCCCGGCAAGCGGGTCGACTTCCTGGCGCCGGGGCTGCTGGCGCTGGCGGTGATGTCCACCGCGTTCACCGGGCAGGCGATCGCCACCGGCTTCGAGCGGCGGTACGGCGTGCTCAAGCGGCTCGGCGCCTCGCCGCTGCCGCGCTGGGCGCTGCTGACCGCGAAGACCGGCTGCGTGCTGGTCACCGAGCTGCTCCAGGTGACGCTGCTCGCGGTGATCGCGCTCGGCCTCGGCTGGTCGCCGCAGGGCAGCCCGCTCGCGGTGGCGGCGCTGCTGGTACTGGGCACGGCCGCGTTCTCCGGCCTCGGGCTGCTGATGGCGGGCACCCTCAAGGCGGAGGCCACGCTGGCCGCCGCCAACCTGGTCTTCGTCCTGCTGCTGCTGGCGGGCGGCGTGGTCGTCCCGCTGTCGAAGTTCCCGGCGGCGGTCCAGCCGGTGCTGGAGCTGCTGCCGATCAGCGCGCTCTCGGACGGCCTGCGGGCCGTCCTGCAGAACGGCGCCGGGATGCCCTGGGCGGACCTGGGCATCCTCGGCGCCTGGGCAGCGGTCGGTCTGGGCCTGGCGGCCCGGTTCTTCCGCTGGGAGTGACTGAGCGCCGGCTAGCGCGAGCGGCGGCGGACGGCCACCGCGATGCCGACACCGGCGCCGAGCACCAGCGGCACGCCGTCCGGCAGCCCGTCCGCGAGCACCAGCCTCGGGGCGGGCTTGCCGCTGGTGCTCGCGGACGGGCTGCCGGACGGCGTGCCGCTGGTGCTCGGCGCCGGGGTGGTCGGCGGGGTGGTCACCACGGTGGTGGCCGGCAGGCAGCCGGTGAACGGGTAGTGGTGGGTCTCCGCGCCGCCCTTGCCGGTCAGCGACCTGGCGATCACCGAGCCGTTCACCGGGCCGCCGCTGCCGAGGTCGAAGGCGGCGTTCGGGGCGAGCACACTGCCCGGCCAGGCGTTGCCGCTCTTCTTGGTCACCTTGGTGGCGTTCGGGAAGTTCCACAGCAGCTTGGCCCGGATCTGGCCACCGGCCGCGCTCTGCTGCTTGTCGTCGTTCACGTACTTCTTGGCGGCCTCGTCCCAGAGGAAGAAGCCGGTGGTACCGGCCTGGTCCTGGTCGTAGGAGTCTTCCACCGAGCTGACCACCGTCACGGAGCCGACCGGCACCTTGAGGTAGAACTCCTTGGCCCCGGTGAGCATGTGCTTCGGGAGGACGAAGCTGTTCAGCGTCGCGTCCGTACCGGTCAGGGTGAGCTTGGTGCCGTCCAAGGCCATCGTCCCCGCACCGGGCTTGACCAGCTCGGCGGAGAGTGACCGCAGCTTGGCGAACTCCGCCGCGAAGTCGATCGGGGACGGGCCCTGGACGACCTTGCCCGCGTGCGCCTCGGCCTTGCCGGTGAGCTTGCCGGCGTAGACGCCGTCGCCCTTCATCACCTGGACGTTGCCGGTCAGGTTGCCGCCGACCACCAGGGCGTTGCCGCCCGGGAGCTTGGCGACCTGGTCGGCCGTCAGTTCGTTGCCGACCGAGAAACCGCCGGTGAAGTCGGCGTTGCCACCGATCGCGACCGCGCCCTCGGCGTCGGGGGTGTGGGTGTCGTCCCCCTCGACGAACTCGCCGTAGAGGTTGGCCACCCCGAAGGTGCGGCAGTTCTCGGCAGCCGGGGTCGCGAGGGCCGTCGGGGCGACCAGGGCGCCGAGAGCGAGGGAGCCACCGAGCGCGAGCGCGGCGGCGGGTACGGATATGCGCATGTGCAGGATCTCCGCTGTAGGTGCGGCCCAACAGGTATGGGTCAGGGCGCACTCTGTCGAGCAGAACGGGCATTGGTCAAGACCAATGCCCGTTCTGGCCAGTACGTCCCGTTCCGTTCGGGATACGCCCAGCGCTTAGCAACGGTGTACGTAATTTCGATCCGATTACAAGCTTGTGCCAGACCAGCACAGAACGGACATTGACTCCGAATCAGGTCGTCCAGGTCGACTACCGTCGGCCCCCGGCAGTCTGTCCTGTTCCAGTCCTCGATCACCGCACTGACCGGCGAGGTCTCGGCCCCGTAGTGGAGGTGTGACGTGTCCTCGTTCCCGCAGCACATCGAGACCATGCAACTGCGCGTCCCGCTGCCCCGGCAGCCGGAGCCGCAGCTCGCGCCCGAGCAGCTCACGACCGATCCGCCGCCCGCCCCCAGGCCCCGCTCGGGCGGCCGGGACCGCTACCTGGACCTGCTGCGCGCGCTGGCGCTGTTCCGCGTGGTGATCTACCACAACTTCAGCTGGGCCTGGCTGCCGCTGGTCTTCCCCTCGATGGGCGTGATGTTCGCGCTGGCCGGCTCGCTGATGGCCCGTTCGCTGAGCCGCCCCGCGCTCACCGTGATCCGTGACCGACTGCGCCGGCTGCTGCCGCCGCTCTGGCTGTTCGGCATCATCACGATCGGCCTGAGCCTGCTGGACGGCTGGGGCCCGAACGCCGAGGGCCACCCCGGCTGGTGGTGGGGCAAGCTGGCGTTCTGGATCCTGCCGCTGAGCACCCCGCCGTTCGCCGAGGGCCCGCTGCCCGGCTTCGGCGGTCTGCTGGAGCACAGCTGGGCCACCCAGGTCGGGGTGCCGCTCTGGTACCTGCGGGCCTACCTCTGGTACGTGCTGCTCTCGCCGCTGATGCTGAAGGCGCTGCGCCGCTTCCCGGTGGTCACCATCTTCACCCCGCTGGCCATGGCGCTCTGCTCCGGCCTGCTGCCGGAGGACGGCCGGATCTGGGAGACCTTCTCGGACTTCACCATCTTCGGCTCCTGCTGGGTGCTCGGAATGGCCCACCAGGAGGGCCTGCTGCGCAAGCTGCCGCAGTACGTCGCGCCCTCGATCGCCCCCCTCGTGATGCTGGCCGGCTGGTGGTGGCTGTCCAGCCGCCCGGCGCTCGACCCCACCGAGGTCGGCGACCTGGAGAGCGTGCCGATCGCGCAGGCCGTCTGGTCCTTCGGCTTCGTCCTGCTGCTGCTCCACCTGAGCCCGTCCTGGCAGAACTGGCCGGGCCCGCTGCAACGCTGGAACGGCCTGATCAGCCTGCTCAACGCCCGGGCGGTGAGCGTCTACCTCTGGCACACCGTGGCCCTGGAGCTCTCGGTCCCGATCGTCGACCTGGCCTGGCGCAGCGACTGGGCGTCCGGCCACCTGGCCTGGCTACTGAGAACCCCCTATCCCCAGCTGCTGGTCGCACTGCCACTGATCGCCCTGTTCGTACTGATCTTCGGCTGGATCGAGGATCTCGCCGCCGGCCGCCCACCCCGCCTCTTCCCCTGGCCCCGCCGGATCAAGGGCCGCCGCCGCGCCGGGTAGGACGGCAGCGGAGGGGGTGCGCATTGATCATCTGTAAGGCGAATTACAGTGATTCCCGTGCATACCCCCTCCTCCCTCCTCGCCGCCCGCTGGCAGCCGACCGCCGTGACCGTCCGGCGGGCCGCGCTCGCCGCCCTGGTGATGAGCGTGGTCATCGTGGTCACCGGCGGCGCCGTCCGGCTGACCGCCTCCGGCCTCGGCTGCTCGACCTGGCCGCGCTGCACCGCCGACAGCCTGACCCCGACGGCCGAGATGGGCCTGCACGGGATCATCGAGTTCACCAACCGGATGCTCACCTACGTGCTGTGCGCGGCGGTCGCCTGGGTCACCCTTGCCGCCCGCTGTCACCGTCCCTGGCGACGGAGCATCACCAAGCTGGGCTGGGCGCAGTTCTGGCTGGTGATGAGCAACGCCGTACTCGGCGGCATCACGGTGCTGACCGGCCTCAACCCGTACATCGTCGGCGCGCACCTGATCGCCGCGATGGCCCTGGTCTGGGTCGCCCTGCTGACCTGGGAGCGGGCCAAGGAGGGTGACGGCGCGCCGGAGCCGCTGGTCGCCCGGCCGGTCGCCCGGTTCGCCGACGTGCTGGTGCTGGTGATCGGCCTGCTGGTGGTGGCCGGGACGCTGGTGACCGGCGCGGGCCACCACCCGGGCGCCTCCAGTTCGGACGGCAAGCCGGTCCACCGGATCCCGATCGACTACGACCGGCTGGCCCAGCTGCACACCGACCTGGCCTTCCTCTCCTTCGGCCTGGCCATCGCCGCGGTCTTCGTCCTCGCGGCGGTCAAGGCCCCGCCGGCCGCCAGGGCCCGGGCCAAGGAGCTGCTGATCGTACTGCTGGCGCAGGGCCTGATCGGCTTCGTCCAGTACTTCACCGACGCCCCCGAGGTGCTGGTCGGCCTGCACATGCTGGGCGCCGCACTGGTCTGGATCGCCGCCCTGCGCATCCCGCTGGCGCTGCGCAGCCGGGCCGAACTGCCCGCGCCGGCCGTCCCGGCCCAGGAGCTGCAGCACGCCTGACGAGCCGAGACAGAAGGCCCGGACCCGTCATCGGGTCTCACGATGCGGGTGGCGATGCCACCGACGTACTCGACGACGCCCTCGGCGCTGCCGCCGTGCTGCTTGGCGAAGCTCTGGATGTGCTTGGCGATGCGCTTGGCGCGGCGCTCGGCGCGGGCGTCCGGCGCGGGGGTGGTGGCGGTGTCTGCGCTGCTCATGTCCGGCATGCTACCGAGGAGTAGTCACGCTGGCGACGGGAGCGGCGTGTGGAGCCCAACACATGGGCGGGCAGTTGGGCCGACCGGCCATAGGCTGGAGGTGTGACCTTCGAAGGCTGGCCCGCCGAGGCCCTTGAGTTCTACGAGCAGCTGGAGACCGACAACTCCCGGGTCTTCTGGCAGGCCCACAAGCAGCGCTACGACGACGACGTCAGGGCCCCGATGGCGGCCCTGCTGGAGGCCCTGGAGCCGGAGTTCGGGCCCGGGAAGATCTTCCGGCCGAACCGGGACGTCCGGTTCAGCGCCGACAAGTCGCCGTACAAGACGCACATCGGCGGCTACCTGGAGGGCGGCGGCTACATCCAGCTCTCCGCCGACGGCTTGGCCTGCGGCAACGGCATGTACCAGCTGGCCACCGACCAACTCGCCCGCTACCGCGCCGCGGTGGCCGAGGACGTCAGCGGCGCCGAGCTGCAGCGGGTGATCGCCGCGGTCGAGGCCGCCGGGCCCAAGGTGCACGGCCGGGACGCGCTGAAGACCGCCCCGCGCGGCTTCGCCAAGGACCACCCGAGGATCGAACTGCTGCGCAACAAGGGGCTGGTGGCCTGGCAGGAGTGGGAGCCCGCCGCCTGGCTGGGCACCGCGCAGGCGCTGGAGCGGATCACCGGCTTCCTGCGCGCCTCGCAGCCGCTGATGGCCTGGCTGAACGGGCACGTCGGCCCGAGCGAACTGCCCGGCCGATAAGCAGAAGGGCCCTGCCTCGACGAGGCAGGGCCCTTCTGCGATGTTCCGTCAGGGGATGAACGGGTCCACCGCGATGACCACGAAGAGCAGGGTCAGATAGGTGATCGACCAGTGGAACAGCCGCATCTCCTTGAGCTTGGCTCCGGCCAGACCGGCCTTGGCGCGGGCGTGCAGGCCGTGCGCCTCCTTGAGCCAGAAGCCGCCGAGCAGCACCGCCGAGACCGGGTACAGCCAGCTGGTGTGGGCCAGCGGCCAGAGCGCCAGCGAGACCAGCACCATCACCCAGGAGTACGCCACGATCTGCCGGGCCACCGCGAGGTTGCCCTTGAGCACCGGCAGCATCGGGACGCCGGCCCTGATGTAGTCGTCGCGCACCTTCATCGAGAGCGGCCAGTAGTGCGGCGGCGTCCAGAAGAAGATCACCAGGAAGAGCACCAGCGCCGACCAGGAGACCGAGTTCGTCACCGCGGCCCAGCCGACGAAGACCGGCATACAGCCCGCGATACCGCCCCAGACGATGTTCTGCGCCGTCCGCCGCTTCAGACCGAGCGTGTAGACGAAGACGTAGAAGAGCAGTGCGGTCAGCGCCAGACCTGCGGCCAGCGGGTTGACCAGCAGCCAGAGCCAGACCGTCGAGCCGATCGCCAGCGCGATGCCGAAGACCAGCGCCTCGGCCGGCGAGACCATGCCGGTCACCAGCGGGCGGCGCTCGGTCCTGGACATCACCGCGTCGATGTCGCGGTCGATGTACATGTTGAGCGCGTTGGCACCGCCGGCGGAGAGGTAACCACCGATCACCACCCAGAGCACCAACAGCAGATCGGGCACCCCGCGCTGCGCCAGGAACATCACCGGGACGGTGGTGATCAGCAGCAGTTCGATGATCCGAGGCTTGGTCAGTGCGACGAACGCCCCGACACGGGCCCCGATCGGCCGGCGCGCGGGAGTTGTCCCCACCACCCCGGCAGGGCGGGATTCAACGGCGGTCACGGACACCCCAACTCACGATGAATCTTCACAGGCGTCCTCGGAACCAGAATGTGCCGATCCGTCCGCGCTGCGCGTACCACGCCACCTTAGACGCTCCATATACCGCGATCGGCCCCGGGGTCCTCCGGCGAGGCGGAACCGCACACCGCCGGGTGAACCACCGCAAATCGGCCCATCCCCCGTCTTGGTCCGTGGACGCGCCGACCCGGCCGATCCGGGTGAGGGTAGGACGGGCGACAAGTGACACGGTATTCGGGAATCCGAGCCGGAAAGTCCTGGTTGTCCCGCCACGCAGGGTGAAGGTCCGCCCGGGCGGTAGGCTCGCACAGAGAAGCGGGATCAACCCTCCGTGACCGGAACCAACGAGACGTCAGGCCCACAGCGACGTGGCTGACCCGGTCCCTCACGGGGTCACTCTTCATATATGGAAGGAGCCCTGAGACAGGGTGAGCACCACGCCGAACGTTTTCGAGTGGACCGAGCTGGATCAGCGGACGGTCGACACCGCCCGGGTCCTGGCCATGGACGCGGTTCAGAAGGTCGGCAACGGACACCCGGGGACGGCCATGTCGCTGGCCCCCGCGGCGTACCTGATCTTCCAGCGCTTCCTGCGCCACGACCCCACCGACCCGGCCTGGGCGGGCCGGGACCGCTTCGTGCTCTCCCCCGGGCACACCTCGCTGACGCTCTACACCCAGCTCTACCTGTCCGGTTACGGACTGTCGCTGGACGACCTGAAGGCGTTCCGGGTCGCGGGCAGCCGCACCCCGGGTCACCCGGAGCACGGTCACACCGCCGGGGTCGAGACCACCACCGGGCCGCTCGGCCAGGGCATCGCCAACGCGGTGGGCATGGCGATGGCCGCCCGCTACGAGCGCGGCCTGTTCGACCCGGAGGCCGCCCCGGGCACCTCCCCGTTCGACCACACCATCTGGTCCATCGTCAGCGACGGCGACCTGGAGGAGGGCATCTCCGCCGAGGCGTCCTCGCTGGCGGGGCATCAGAAGCTCGGCAACCTGGTCGCGCTGTACGACGACAACCACATCTCGATCGAGGGCGACACCGACACCGCCTTCTCCGAGGACGTGCTGGCCCGGTACGAGGCGTACGGCTGGCACGTCCAGCGCGTCACCCCGAAGTCGGACGGCGACATCGACGTGCTGGCGCTGGCCGCCGCACTGGACGCCGCGAAGGCCGAGACCTCGCGCCCGTCCATGATCGCGATGCGCACGATCATCGCCTGGCCCGCTCCCGACGCGCAGAACACCGCGAAGGCGCACGGCTCGGCGCTCGGCGAGGCCGAGATCGCGGCCACCAAGAAGGTGCTGGGCTTCGACCCGCAGAAGACCTTCGAGGTCACCGACGCGGTGATCAACCACGCCCGCGAGGTCGTGCAGCGCGGCAAGGCCGCCCGGCACGAGTGGGAGAAGGGCTTCCACGCCTGGCGCGAGGCCAACGCCGACCGGGCCGCCGAGTTCGACCGGATCACCGCCGGCGAGCTGCCCGACGGCTGGGAGAAGGCCGTACCGGTCTTCCCGGCCGGCAAGGAGGTCGCCACCCGCAAGGCGTCCGGCGACACCCTCAAGGCGCTCGGCGCGGTGATCCCGGAGCTGTGGGGCGGCTCGGCCGACCTCGCGGAGTCCAACCTCACCACGATCGACGAGGGCAGCTCCTTCCTGCCCGAGGGCAACCCGCTGAAGTCGGCCAACCCGTACGGGCGGACCATCCACTTCGGCATCCGCGAGCACGCCATGGGCTCGACCATGAACGGCATCGCGCTGCACGGCAGGACCCGCGTGTTCGGCGGTACCTTCCTGGTCTTCGCCGACTACATGCGCCCGGCCGTCCGGCTGGCCGCGCTGATGAAGCTGCCGGTCACCTACGTCTGGACGCACGACTCGATCGGTCTCGGCGAGGACGGCCCGACCCACCAGCCGGTCGAGCACCTGGCCTCGCTGCGCGCCATCCCGGGCCTGGCCATGGTCCGCCCGGCCGACGCCAACGAGACCGCGGTCGCCTGGCACACCATCCTGGAGCGGCAGACCAGCCACCCGGGCCCGGTCGGCCTGGCCCTCACCCGGCAGAATGTGCCGACCTGGGACCGCGAGGTCTTCGGCTCCGCCGAGGGCACCGCCAAGGGTGGCTACGTGCTGGCCGAGGCCAGCGACGCGGCGCCGAAGGTGATCCTGATCGGCACCGGCTCCGAGGTCCAGCTCGCGGTCGCCGCGCGCGAGGAGCTGGAGGCCGACGGCATCCCGACCCGCGTCGTGTCGATGCCGTCCGTCGAGTGGTTCAACGAGCAGGACCAGGCGTACCGGGACAGCGTGCTGCCCCCGAACGTCCGGGCCCGGGTCTCGGTCGAGGCCGGCATCGCGCTGGGCTGGCGTGAGCTGGTCGGCGACGCCGGTCGGATCATCAGCCTGGAGCACTTCGGTGCTTCGGCCGACTACAAGGTCCTCTTCCGCGAGTTCGGCCTGACCGCCGACGCGGTGGCCAACGCCGCCCGCGCCTCGCTGCGCACCGTCGAGGCCATCTCGCGCTAGTCGTACCCCGGGGGGTCGGGTGCCTTCGGGCGCCCGGCCCCGTCTGACTGTCCAACAGAACAAGAGGAAGTAGCACCATGACTGACGCACTGAAGCGCCTCAGCGACGAGGGCGTGGCGATCTGGCTGGACGACCTGAGCCGTGACCGGCTGAACTCCGGGAACCTGGCTGAGCTGGTGCAGAGCAAGCACGTGGTCGGTGTCACCACCAACCCGACCATCTTCCAGAAGGCGATCGGCGGCGGCAGCGCCGCGTACGACGCCCAGCTGCGCGACCTGGCGGTCCGCAAGGTCACCACCGACGAGGCGATCCGCATGATCACCACCTCGGACGTGCGGGACGCGGCCGACGTGCTGCGCCCGGTCTACGACGCCAGCAACGGCCGCGACGGCCGGGTCTCGATCGAGGTCGACCCCCGCCTGGCGCACCGGACCGCGCCGACCGTCGCCGAGGCCAAGCAGCTGTGGTGGCTGGTGGACCGCCCGAACGTGCTGATCAAGATCCCCGCCACCCTGGCCGGCCTGCCCGCCATCGCCGAGGTGCTCGGCAAGGGGATCAGCGTCAACGTCACGCTGATCTTCTCGCTGGCGCGCTACCGCGCGGTGATGGACGCCTACCTGACGGGTCTTGAGACCGCCAAGGCGGCCGGGCTGGACCTGTCGCAGATCGAGTCGGTCGCCTCGTTCTTCGTGTCCCGGGTGGACACCGAGATCGACAAGCGCCTGGACAAGATCGGCGGCGAGGCGAAGAACCTCCGCTCCAAGGCCGCGCTGGCCAACGCCCGGCTCGCGTACCAGGCGTACGAGGAGGTGTTCTCCTCCGACCGCTGGAAGGCGCTGGAGGCCGCCGGTGCCAAGCCGCAGCGTCCGCTCTGGGCCTCCACCGGTGTCAAGGACCCGAACCTCCCGGACACCCTGTACGTCACCGAGCTGGTCGCCCCCGGCACCGTGAACACCATGCCCGAGGGCACCCTGGACGCCACCGGCGACCACGGCGTGATCACCGGCGACACCATCACCCCCAACTACGCCGACGCCAAGGCCGTGATGGACGCCATCGCCGCCGCGGGCGTGGACTACGACGACGTGGTCCAGGTCCTGGAGGACGAGGGCGTGGAGAAGTTCGAGCAGTCCTGGATCGAGCTGCTCGACACCGTCACCGCCTCGCTGGCCTCCTTCGCCGACGAGAACTGACACCTGCTCACAAGCACGTTCACGGAAGCGGAGCCCCAACAGTGAGCAACGAATACCCGGAGGTCGAGCAGGGCGATCCCCCGCTCGTGCCCTCCAATCCGCTACGTGACCCCGCAGACCGACGGCTCCCGCGCATCGCGGGGCCGTCGGGCCTGGTCATCTTCGGGGTCACCGGCGACCTGTCCCGCAAGAAGCTGATGCCCGCCATCTACGACCTGGCGAACCGGGGCCTGTTGCCGCCGGGCTTCTCGCTGGTCGGCTTCGCCCGCCGCGAGTGGGAGGACGAGGACTTCGCCAAGGAGGTCCACGACGCGGTCAAGCAGCACGCCAGGACCCCCTTCCGCGAGGAGGTCTGGCAGCAGCTGGCCAAGGGCATGCGGTTCGTCCAGGGCACCTTCGACGACGACGACGCCTTCGACACCCTGCGCAAGACCATCGAGGAGCTGGACCAGGCCCAGGGGACGGGCGGCAACTTCGCCTTCTACCTCTCGGTGCCGCCGAAGTTCTTCCCCAACGTCGTGCAGCAGCTCAAGAAGCACGGGCTGGCCGACCCGCCGCAGGGCTCCTGGCGGCGCGCGGTGATCGAGAAGCCGTTCGGTCACAACCTGGAGAGCGCCCAGGAGTTGAACCGGATCGTGCACGAGGTCTTCCCCCGTGACGAGGTCTTCCGGATCGACCACTACCTCGGCAAGGAGACCGTCCAGAACATCCTGGCGCTCCGCTTCGCCAACACCATGTTCGAGCCGATCTGGAACCGGTCGTACGTCGACCACGTGCAGATCACCATGGCCGAGGACATCGGGATCGGCGGCCGGGCCGGGTACTACGACGGCATCGGCTCCGCCCGCGACGTGATCCAGAACCACCTGCTCCAGCTGATGGCGCTGACCGCCATCGAGGAGCCCGCGTCGTTCCACCCCAAGGCGCTGGTGGCCGAGAAGCTCAAGGTGCTCAGCGCCGTCCAGCTCCCCGAGGACCTGGGCAAGCACACCGTGCGCGGCCAGTACGCGGCCGGCTGGCAGGGCGGCGAGGAGGTGGTCGGCTACCTGGACGAGGACGGCATCGACCCCAACTCCAAGACCGACACCTACGCGGCCATCAAGCTGGAGATCAACAACCGCCGCTGGGCGGGTGTGCCGTTCTACCTGCGCACCGGCAAGCGTCTCGGCCGCCGGGTCACCGAGATCGCGGTGGTCTTCCAGCGCGCCCCGTACCTGCCGTTCGACTCCTACGCCACCGAGGAGCTGGGGCAGAACGCCCTGGTGATCCGGGTGCAGCCGGACGAGGGCGTCACGGTGCGGTTCGGCTCCAAGGTGCCCGGCACCTCCTTCGAGGTCCGGGACGTCACGATGGACTTCGCCTACGGCGAGTCCTTCACCGAGTCCAGCCCCGAGGCGTACGAGCGGCTCATCCTCGATGTGCTGCTCGGCGACGCCAACCTGTTCCCCCGTCACCAGGAGGTCGAACTCTCCTGGGAGATCCTCGACCCGATCGAGCGGTACTGGGACACCCACGGCAAGCCCGCCCAGTACTCCTCCGGCACCTGGGGACCGACCGAGGCGGACGAGATGCTGGCACGAGACGGCAGGAGCTGGCGGCGCCCATGAAGATCGACCTGACCGACACCACGTCCAGCAAGATCAACGCAGCGTTGATGGACGCCCGCCGGGCCAGCGGCTCGACCGCGGCCGGCATGGTGCTCACCCTGGTGATCGTGACCGACGAGGGCAGCGCGTACGACGCCCTCAAGGCCGCCAACGACGCCTCCCGCGAGCACCCCTCGCGCACCCTGGCGGTCATCAAGCGGGCCGGGCGTTCGCCCCGCGCCCGGGCCGAGACCAAGCTCGACGCCGAGATCCTGGCCGGCACCGACGCGGGCTCGGGCGAGACCGTCATCCTCCGGATGCACGGCGAACTCGTCGCCCACGCCCAGTCGGTGGTGCTGCCGCTGCTGCTGCCCGACGCCCCCGTGGTGGTCTGGTGGCCGGAGAACGCCCCGCAGCACCCGGCCCAGGACCCGCTCGGTGCGATCGCCCAGCGCCGGATCACCGACGCGGTCACCGCCGAGTCCCCGGTCGGCCAGCTCGCCCAGCGGGCGGCCAGCTACACCCCCGGCGACACCGACCTCGCCTGGACCAGGATCACCGGCTGGCGCTCGATGCTGGCGGCCGCCCTGGACCAGTACCCGGTCAAGATCACCTCGGCCGTGGTCGAGGGCGAGTCGTACAACCCGAGCGTCGAGCTGCTCGGCCTCTGGCTGACGACCCGTCTGCACATCCCGGTCGAACGGGTCGTCACCGGCGGCCCCGGCATCACCTCGGTCACCCTGCGGGCCAAGGAGGGCGACATCGTCCTGGACCGGCCGGACGGACTGATGGGCACGCTGTCGATGCCCGGTGCGCCGGACCGTCAGGTCGCGCTCAAGCGGCGGGAGACCTCGGAGCTGATCGCCGAGGAGCTGCGCCGGCTCGACCCGGACGACATCTACGCGGCCGCGGTGAAGACGCCGGTGGAGCGGCTCAAGGAGCCTGCCTCCGAGACCGCTTCGCCCGCCCCGGTGATCGAGGCGGCCGTGGCCGCACCGGCCCGGGTCACCGCCAAGGTGCCCGCCAAGGCTCCGGCCCCGGCCAAGAAGGCGGTGGCGAAGAAGGCTCCGGCCAAGCGCGCCACCAAGAAGGCGGGCTCGTGACGACCGTCCCGCAGCTCGTCGTCCACCGGGACAAGGAGCTGATGGCGCAGGCCGCCGCCGCCCGGCTGATCACCCGGATCGTGGACGCCCAGGCCGCCCGCGGCACCGCCTCGGTGGTGCTGACGGGCGGTCGGAACGGCAACGCCCTGCTCGGCGCGATCGCCGCCTCCCCGGCGCGCGACGCGGTTGACTGGGCCCGGCTCGACCTGTGGTGGGGCGACGAGCGGTTCGTCGCCGCCGCCGACCCGGACCGCAACGCCGTCCAGGCCAGGGCCGAGCTGCTCGACGCCGTACCGCTCGACCCGGCCCGGGTGCACGAGATGCCCGCCTCGGACGGCGTCGACGGCTCGGACGTGGAGGCCGCCGCGGCCCGCTACGCCGAGGAGCTGACCAAGGCCGGCCGCGGCCGGGTGCCCGCCTTCGACGTGCTGCTGCTCGGCGTCGGCCCGGACACCCACGTCGCCTCGCTCTTCCCCGGCCACCCCGGCGTCCGGGAGACCGAGTTGAGCGTGGTCGGCGTGCGGGGCGCCCCCAAGCCGCCGCCCACCCGGATCTCGCTCACCCTCCCGGCCATCCGGGCGGCCCGCGAGGTCTGGCTGCTGGCGGCGGGCGAGGACAAGGCCGACGCGGTCGCCCTGGCCCTCACCGGGCCCGGTGAGATCCAGGCCCCCGCCTCCGGCGCGTACGGCACCGCCCGCACGCTCTGGCTGCTCGACCGCACGGCGGCCGCGAAGATCCCGCCGCAGCTCTACCCGCCCGCCTCCGCCTGAGGCAGCGTCAGAAAGGGCCCGGCTCCGCASTGCGGAGCCCGGGATGACCGCCTCGGCGGCGAAACTCGGCTTGGTCTCGTGCTTGTTGGCACACCAGAAGGAGATCCGGTTTCGGGGGGCGGACTCGCCGCGCTCCGCCTCACCCATCGGCCCGGCGCCGACTCTGCTGCCACGGATGGCGTTGCCACTTGCCACGGTCTGACTCCCTGCGTGCTGGTGCGATGCGATCTCGGCCGCTGCCCGGAGAGGGCCGTTCACCCGTGCCCGGTGTCTGACGGCAGGACGGCAGCCGATATCCACTGCCGCCCGGCCGAGGCCGGCGAACGGTGGCGAAGTCGTCCTAGTGTAAGCAGCGGTTAAGGATCTGTCCGCACCACCTCCGGCACTTCACCGTTCCGAGCATAAGCGGCGAACCGACGGAGCGTCAGATGTGTGCCAAAGCTTGGCCCTTGGGCTTTGCTCAGCTCTTGTACTTGAGCACCAGACCGAGCACCACAATGCACACGAACCAGCCGAGCGCGACGATGATCGTGATGCGGTCGAGGTTGCGCTCGGCCACGGCCGAACCGCCGCCGGTGGACATCGCGCCGCCACCGAACATGTCTGAGAGACCGCCGCCCTTCCCCTTGTGCAGCAGCACCAGGAGGATCATCAGCAGGCTGAAGACGATCAGGGCAATCGTGAACCCGAGAACCACAGCGGGACCAATCTCTCGTATCTTCGGCGAAGGGGCCGGGCCGCTCGAAGCGGTCCGGCCCCAAAGACTACGTTGCCGGTGCGGCGTTAGCCTACTGCCTGCTCGCGGTAACGCACGATCTTGACGAACTCGTCGGCGTCCAGCGAGGCACCGCCGATCAGTGCACCGTCCACGTCGGGCTTGGCCATCAGGCCGGCCGCGCTCGAGGACTTGACCGAACCGCCGTACAGGACGCGGACCTTCTCGGCCAGCTCGGCCGAGTACAGCTCGCCGAGGCGGACCCGGATCGCGGCGCAGACCTCCTGCGCGTCCTCGGGGGTGGCCACCTCGCCGGTGCCGATCGCCCAGACCGGCTCGTACGCGACCACGATGGTCTCGGCCTGCTCGGCCGAGACCTCACGGAGCGCGCCGTCGAGCTGGGCCAGGGTGTGCTCGACGTGGGTGCCCGCCTTGCGGACCTCGAGCGGCTCGCCGATGCACAGGATCGGGGTGATCCCGTTCCGGTAGGCAGCCTTCACCTTGGCGTTGACGATGTCCTCGTTCTCGCCGTGGTACTGGCGGCGCTCCGAGTGGCCGATCGCCACGTAGGTGCACTTCAGCTTGGCGAGCATCGGGCCCGAGATCTCACCGGTGTAGGCACCGGAGTCCTGCGCCGAGAGGTCCTGGGCGCCGTACTTGATCTTCAGCTTGTCGCCGTCCACCAGGGTCTGCACGGAGCGCAGGTCGGTGAACGGGACCAGGACGGCGACCTCGACGGCCTCGTAGTCCTTGTCGGCCAGCGCGAAGGCCAGCTTCTGGGTGTGCTGGATGGCCTCGAGGTGGTTGAGGTTCATCTTCCAGTTGCCCGCCATCAGCGGGAGACGGTCAGTCATCTGTGTTCAGCCTTCCAGTGCGGCGAGACCGGGAAGGGTCTTGCCCTCCAGGTACTCGAGGCTCGCGCCACCGCCGGTCGAGATGTGCCCGAACTTCGTCTCGTCGAAGCCCAGGATGCGGACGGCCGCGGCGGAGTCGCCGCCACCGACCACGGTGAACGCGTCGCTCGCCAGCAGCGCCTGCGCCACGGCCTTGGTGCCCTCGGCGAAGGTCGGGTGCTCGAAGACACCGACCGGGCCGTTCCAGAACACGGTCTTCGCGTCGACCAGCTTCGAGGCGAACAGCTCCCGGGTCTTCGGGCCGATGTCCAGGCCCTCCTTGTCCGCGGGGATCTTGTCCGCGTCGACGACCTCGAAGTCCTCGACCGGCTTGTGCGTCTTGGTGTCCGGGAAGGTCGCGGAGATCGCGACGTCCACCGGGATGACGAACTCGACGCCGTTGGCCTTGCCCCGCTCCAGGTACTCCAGGACGACCGGGATCTGGTCCTTCTGCAGCAGCGAGATGCCGACCTCGTGGCCCAGGGCCGCGAGGAAGGTGTACGCCATGCCGCCGCCGATCAGGATGCGGTCGGCCTTGCCCAGCAGGTTGTCGATCACGCCGACCTTGTCGGAGACCTTGGAGCCGCCGAGCACCACCACGTACGGGCGCTCCACCTCCTCGGTCAGGCGCTTGAGCACGCCCACCTCGGTGGCGATCAGGTCGCCGACCGCGTGCGGCAGCCGGGCCGGCAGGTCGAAGACCGAGGCGTGCTTGCGGTGCACCGCACCGAAGCCGTCGCCGACGTAGAGGTCGGCCAGCTCGGCCAGCTGGTCGGCGAAGGCGCCGCGCTCGGCGTCGTCCTTGGCGGTCTCGCCGGCGTTGAAGCGCAGGTTCTCCAGCAGCGTGACCTCGCCGTTCGCCAGGGCGGCGACGGTGGCCTTCGCGCTCTCGCCCACGGTGTCGGTCGCGAAGGACACGGACTGGCCGAGGATCTCGCCGAGGCGGACCGCGACGGGGGCGAGCGAGTACTGCGGGTCGGGCTCACCCTTGGGGCGGCCCAGGTGGGAGGCGACGATCACCTTGGCGCCGGCCGCGACCAGCTTGGCGATGGTCGGGGCGACGGCGCGGATCCGGCCGTCGTCGGTGATCCGGCCGTCCGAGAGCGGCACGTTCAGGTCGGCGCGGACGAACACCCGCTGGCCGTTGACCTGGAGGTCTTCGATGGTCTTCACGGTCTTCGAATCTCCTGGGGAGAAAAAGTGGCGGAGGCACTGCGGCGGGCCACCGATGAAGCGAGAGGGAACGCAGAGCGAGGGCCCGAACGGTCTTCGTCCGGGCCCTCCCTCACATCACGTCAGCTTCCGCTGGGTTCAGAGCTGGCCACCGACGAGGGTGGTCAGGTTCACCAGGCGGTTGGAGTAGCCCCACTCGTTGTCGTACCAGCCGAAGATCTTGACCTGGTTGCCCTGAACCATGGTCATCAGCGAGTCGAAGATCGTGGAGAACGGCGAGTTCACGATGTCGGAGGAGACGATCGGGTCCTCGGTGTACTGCAGGATGCCCTTGAGGGAGCCCTCGGACGCCTTCTGGAAGGCGGCGTTGACCTCCTCGACGGTGACCTCGCGCTCGAGGGTGACGACCAGGTCGGTGATCGAACCGGTCGGGACCGGGACGCGCAGCGAGGTGCCGTCCAGCTTGCCCTTGAGCTCCGGCAGGACCAGCGCGGTGGCCTTGGCGGCACCGGTCGAGGTCGGGATGATGTTGATGGACGCAGCGCGCGCACGACGCAGGTCCTTGTGCGGGAAGTCCAGGGTGACCTGGTCGTTGGTGAACGCGTGCACCGTGGTCATCAGGCCCTTGACGATGCCGAAGTTCTCCTGGAGAACCTTGGCCATCGGCGCCACGCAGTTGGTGGTGCAGGAGGCGTTGGAGATGACGGTGTGGTTCGCCGCGTCGTACTTCTCGTCGTTGACGCCCATCACGATGGTGACGTCTTCGTCGGTCGCGGGGGCCGAGATGATGACCTTCTTGGCACCGGCGGTGACGTGCTTCATCGCAGCGTCGGCCTTGGTGAAGATGCCGGTGGACTCGATCACGATGTCCACGCCCAGCTCGCCCCAGGGCAGGTTGGCCGGGTCGCGCTCGGCGATCACCTTGAAGGTGTGGCCGTCGACGGTGATGCTGTCGGCGGTGTGGCTGACCTCGCCCTGGAGGGTGCCCAGGATCGAGTCGTACTTGAGCAGGTGAGCCAGGGTCTTGGTGTCGGTAAGGTCGTTGACACCGACGATCTCGATGTCCGCGCCCTGGGACTTAACCGCACGGAAGAAGTTGCGGCCAATGCGGCCGAATCCGTTGATGCCTACCCGGATCGTCACGAACCGATCTCCTCGTTAGGTGCGCCGGACTGTGCCGACGGGGTGGAAATGGGATGTCCCCGACCACCCATGACCCTACCTCTCCGAAGGCGGCCCGGGCACATCGCCTCACCGGCACCGACCGGGCCTGACGCCTCGAACACCCGCGATCGGGGCTTCGGTCCCTGCGCCGCAGGGGAGTTGGTCCCGCTGCCCGAACGGCCCAGCCGAGAGTGCGTCACGCAGTTCGAACACGGAACGGCCGGTGCCCGCGATGCGGACACCGGCCGTTCGAAAAGTGAGACAGCGTCAGCTCATCGCCATCTCGTCGGTCAGGTTGGCCTCGGTGCTCGGCAGGCCGAGCTCGGAGGCGCGCTTGTCGGCCATCGCCAGCAGGCGCCTGATCCGGCCGGCCACCGCGTCCTTGGTGAGCGGCGGGTCGGCCAGTGCGCCCAGCTCCTCCAGCGAGGCCTGCTTGTGCTGCATCCGGAGCTGGCCGGCCGCCGCCAGGTGCTCCGGCACCTCCTCGCCGAGGATCTCCAGCGCCCGCTGCACCCGGGCGCCGGCCGCGACCGCCGCGCGGGCCGAGCGGCGCAGGTTCGCGTCGTCGAAGTTGGCCAGCCGGTTGGCGGTGGCCCGCACCTCGCGCCGCATCCGGCGCTCCTCCCAGGCCAGCACCGACTCGTGCGCGCCGAGCCGGGTGAGCAGCGCGCCGATCGCGTCACCGTCCCGAATCACCACCCGGTCCACCCCGCGGACCTCGCGGGCCTTGGCCGGGATGCCCAGCCTGCGGGCCGCGCCGACCAGGGCCAGCGCCGCCTCCGAGCCCGGGCAGGTGATCTCCAGGGAGGAGGACCGCCCAGGCTCGGTGAGCGAGCCGTGCGCCAGGAAGGCCCCGCGCCAGGCGGCCTCCGCGTCGCAGGTCGCGCCCGACACCACGGCCGGGGGCAGGCCCCTGATCGGCCGTCCTCGTCCGTCCACCAGCCCGGTCTGCCGGGCCAGCAACTCGCCGTCCTTCACCACCCGCACCACGTACCGGCTGCCGCGTCGCAGCCCGCCGGGGGCCATCACCACCAGATCCGAGGAGTGTCCGAAGATCTCCAGCAGGTCCTTGCGCAGCCGCCTAGCCGCAATGCCGGTGTCCAGCTCCGCCTCGATCACGATCCGGCCGCTCACAATGTGCAGCCCGCCCGCGAATCGGAGGATCGCCGAAACCTCAGCCTTGCGGCAGCAGGCCCGGGTGACGGGGAGCCGGCTGATTTCGTCCTTCACCGCTGCCGTCATCGCCATGGGCCGATCCTTCCATGTGTCCGGAAAATCCGGTCGTACGCAGCCGCCAGAAGCTCCCGGTCGTGTCGCGGCGTGCCGTCCGCGGCGGCGACCCGGTCGAGCACCAGAGCGGCACCCATCCGTCCGGCGGCCTTCTCGAGACCGGCCAGGTCCGCCTGGCCGAAGGCGCCACCGGTGACGGCGCGCTCGTCCACCAGGATCGCATCCACCGCAAGCTCCGGAGCGTGATCGGCGATCACTTCCAGGTGGCGCTGCGGGGTGAAGCCCTCGGTCTCGCCCGGCTGCGGGGCCAGGTTGAGGGTGAGCAGGCGGCGGGCCCGGGTCTGCACCAGGGCGTCGGCCAGCTCGGGGACCAGCAGGTGTGGCAGCACGCTGGTGAACCAGGAGCCGGGGCCGAGCACCACCCAGTCCGCCTCCAGGACCGCCGCGACGGCCTCCGGGACGGCCGGCGGCTGCTCGGGCAGCAGCCGGACGGACTGCACCGTGCCAGGTGTGACGGCCACGCTGGCCTGGCCCCGGACCGCGCTCAACTCACCCGGCAGCAGCGGGTCGTGGCCCCGGACCACGGCCTCGATGTCCAGCGGGACGGCCGACATCGGCAGCACCCGGCCGTGCACGTTGAGCAGCCGGCCGACCCAGTTGAGCGCCTCCACCGGGTCGCCGAGCTTTTCCCAGAGCGCCACGATCAGCAGGTTGCCGACCGCGTGGCCACCGAGCTCACCGTCGCCGGTGAAGCGCAGCTGGAGCACCTCGGACCAGGTCCGGCCCCAGTCGTCGTCCCCGCACAGCGCGGCCAGCGCCTTGCGCAGGTCACCGGGCGGCAGGACGCCCAGCTCGCTGCGGAGCCGGCCGCTGGAGCCGCCGTCGTCGGCGACGGTCACCACGGCGGTCAGCTCGGTGGTCAGCCGACGCAGCGCGGAGAGCGAGGCGGACAGGCCCTGGCCGCCGCCGAGCGCAGTGATCCGCGGCGCGCCTCTGGTCCGGCCGCCTGTGCTCTGGGCCCGGTCGGCGGTCTTGTGCTGCCGCGATGGCGAGTATGCCGTCACACCGACCCCACGTTCTGCTAGTCGGCGCCGCCCTGTGGCGGCGGCGCTCCTTGTCTCTGTAGAGCGACCGCCGGAGCGCCGCCGTCACTCCCCCGGGGTCACTCCCTGCCCATGTCGCGGTGGACCAGCACCGTCTCGACGCCGTCCGCGATCAGACGCTTCGTCAGCCGCTCCGACATCGCTACGCTGCGGTGTTTCCCACCGGTGCAGCCTACGGCAAGTGTCATGTACCGCTTTCCTTCCCTGCGGTAACCCTCGGTGATGATCCTGAGCAGCTCGGCGTAGCCGTCCAGGAACTCGTTCGCACCCGGCTGCTGGAAGACGTAACCGGCCACATCGGGGTCGGTTCCGGTGCGGGCGCGCAGCTCGGGGACCCAGTGCGGGTTCGGCAGGAACCGGCAGTCCACCACCAGGTCGGCGTCGACCGGCAGGCCGTACTTGAAGCCGAAGGACATCACGGTGGCGCGCAGCTCGGGCTCGTCGTTGTCGGCGAACGCGGCGTCCAGCTTGGCCCGGAGCTGATGCACGTTCAGATCGGAGGTGTCGATCACCAGGTCGGCCTCGCCGCGCAGCTCGCGGAGCAGGTCGCGCTCGCGCTCGATGCCGTCCACGATCCGGTCGGCGGCCTGCAGCGGGTGCGGGCGGCGGACCGACTCGAAGCGGCGCACCAGGGCGTCGTCCGAGGACTCCAGGAAGACCACCCGGAGCCGGACGCCGCGCTTCTCCAGCTCGTCCAGCGAAGTCAGCAGGTCGTCGAAGAACTTCCGGCCGCGGACGTCGACCACCACGCCGATCCGCGGCACCGCGCCCTGCGAGCGGGCGCCGAGGTCGACCATGGTCGGGATCAGGGCGGGCGGCAGGTTGTCCACCACGAACCAGCCCAGGTCCTCCAGGCACTTGGCCGCGGTGCTGCGGCCGGCTCCGGACATACCGGAGATGATCACCAGCTCCGGTGCGCTCTCTCCCACATCGGCCACTGTCACGTCTGATCCCCGTTCTCGGTGATTCTGCCGGAGCGCGGACGGGCGGCGTCGACCGTCACTGCGTCTCCTCGGTACTGTCCTCAATGATCTCGCCAGTGGCGGTGTTCACGGCGGGAGCGACCGGTGTACGGGCAGCCAACGCCGCGACAACAGTCTCCGCCGTGCGCAGGCCGATCCCCGGCACCTCGCAGATCTCCGCCACCGTGGCCGCCCGCAGCTTCTTCAGCGAACCGAAGTGCTTGAGCAACGCCTGGCGGCGAGTCTCGCCGAGGCCGGGGACCGAGTCCAGCTCCCCCGCCGTGAGCCGTTTGGCGCGCTTGGTCCGCTGGTACGTGATGGCGAACCGGTGCGCCTCGTCGCGGACCCGCTGGAGCAGGTAGAGGCCCTCGCTGGAGCGCGGCAGCACCACCGGGTCGCTCGCGCCGGGCAGCCAGACCTCCTCAAGTCGCTTGGCCAGACCGCAGAGTGCGACGTCGTCGATGCCGAGCTCGTCCAGCGCGCGGCGGGCGGCGGCGACCTGCGGCTGGCCGCCGTCGACCACCAGCAGCTGCGGCGGGTAGGCGAAACGCTTCGGGCGGCCGTCCTCTTCTCTGGGGCCGTCCTCTTCGGGGACCGCCCACTCGCCGGTCTGCTCGCGCTCCTGGAGGTAGCGGCGGAACCGCCGGGTGATCACCTCGTGCATCGAGCGGACGTCGTCCTGGCCCGCGAAGCCCTTGATCTGGAACCGGCGGTACTCGCTCTTCCGCGCCAGCCCGTCCTCGAACACCACCATCGAGGCGACCACGTCCTCGCCCTGCAGGTGCGAGATGTCGAAGCACTCGATCCGCAACGGCACCGAGTCCAGCTCCAGCGCGTCGGCGATCTCCTGGAGCGCCCGGCTACGGGTCGTCAGATCGGAGGCGCGCTTGGTCTTGTGCAGCACCAGCGACTGCTGCGCGTTCCGCTGCACGGTGACCATCAGGTCCTTCTTGTCGCCGCGCTGGGGCACCCGCAGGTCCACCTGGGCGCCGCGCAGCCCGGTCAGCCACTCCTGCACCGGGGCCAGCGGCTCGGGCAGTGCGGGCACCAGCACCTCGCGCGGGACGCTCTCGGTACCGCCGCCGTACAGCTGCTGGAGCGCGTGCTCGACCAGCCCGGCGGTGTCCACGTCCTCGACCTTGTCGGTGATCCAGCCGCGCTGGCCGCGGACCCGGCCGCCGCGCACGTGGAAGATCTGTACGGCCGCCTCCAACTCGTCCTCGGCGAGGGCGAACAGGTCGGCGTCGGTGCCGTCGCCGAGCACCACCGCGTTCTTCTCCATCGCGCGCCGGAGCGCCCCGAGGTCGTCGCGCAGCCGGGCGGCCTTCTCGTACTCCATCGCGGCGGCCGCGTCCTGCATCTCCTGCTCCAGGCGGCGCAGGTGGTTGCCCGTCCGCCCGGCCATGAAGTCGCAGAACTCCTCGGCCAGTTCGACGTGCTCGGCCGGCGAGATCCGGCCGACACAGGGCGCGGCGCACTTGCCGATGTACCCGAGCAGACAGGGGCGGCCGATCTGCCGGGCCCGCTTGAACACCCCGTTGGAGCACGTCCGGACCGGGAACACCCGGAGCATCAGGTCGACCGTCTCGCGGATCGCCCAGGCGTGGCCGTACGGACCGAAGTAGCGCACGCCCTTCTTGTGCGCGCCGCGCATCACCTGGACCCTGGGGTACTCCTCGTTGAGGGTGACCGCCAGCTCCGGGTAGCTCTTGTCGTCCCGGTACTTGACGTTGAAGCGGGGGTCGAACTCCTTGATCCAGGAGTACTCCAGCTGGAGCGCCTCGACCTCGGTGGCCACCACCGTCCACTCCACGGCGGCGGCCGTGGTCACCATGGTCGCGGTGCGCGGGTGCAGGTTGGCCACGTCCTGGAAGTACGAGGACAGCCGGGGCCGCAGGCTCTTGGCCTTCCCCACGTAGATGACCCGCCCGTGCGCGTCGCGGAACTTGTAGACCCCGGGCGAGGTCGGGATGGCCCCGGGTGCGGGCCGGTAGGTGGATGGGTCTGCCATGCCCCTACCGTACCGATCCGCCCTGACACCCGGGGCCGCCGTGTCAGCAAGACCCTGCGKSGGTKGGGGGGCGGCGKCGCGMCGCCGGGGCACGCACCTCGCCGGCTTCTCGTCAGTCGCCGCAGCTCCGCTGCTACTCCCTCCTCGGCACCGCCGAGCCACGCACCCCAACACCGCTCCTTCACCCACCCCCCAACCGACGCAGGGTCAGGCCCCGATCGCGGTGAGCACCTCCTGAGCGGCCCGGGCCCCTTCGGTGGCGCCGCCTTCCATGTAGCCCTGGAAGTCGTACGAGGTGTGCTCGCCCGCGAAGTGCAGGCGGCCCTGGGCGGTGCCCTCGTAGCCGGCTGCCGTGGTGAGGTAGCCGACCGGCCAGCAGGAGTAGGCGCCGAGGGTGTTCGGGTTGAGGTGCCAGGCGGAGAGGGTGGCCTTGCCGGTCCAGGCGGCCTTGGTGCCGGGCCAGAGGCGGTCGATCTGGGTCAGGTAGGTGGTGGCGAGGTTGCGGGTGTAGCTGTTGGTCGCATCGGTGAACGGCGCCCCGGGGGCGAGCGACTTGGCGGGCGTGCCGCCGTGGTACTGGATCAGCAGACCGTTGGAGCCGGACTGACCCTTCGTCACGTCCCAGGCCTGCTGGAACGGCTGGTCGCTGAAGCACTCGCCGCCGGAGACGCCGGGCCAGGGCCCGGTACCGGTCCACGGGCGGCTGCTGAACTGCATGTTGAGCTTGGTGCAGTAGCCCATCGTCATGTCGGTGAGCACCTTGCGCATCATCGGGTCGAGACCGGCGCCGGTCAGGTCCACCCGCTGCTGGAGCACCGGGAGCGGCAGCGCCAGGATGGTGTGGTCGGCGGTGACGGTACGGGTGCCGCCGCCGTTCAGCTTGAAGGTGAGGGTCTGGCTGCCGTCGGCGTTGCGGACCACCGCCGCCAGGGTGTGGCCGGCCTGCACGGTGCCGGCCGGGAGCGCGGCCGCGATGGCCCGCGGGACCTGGTCGTTGCCGCCGGTGACGTGGTAGCGCTCGTCGCTGCCGCCCCAGATGTTGAAGTTCCCGGGGTTGGCCTGCCAGGAGAGCATCAGCAGCAGCGCGTACGCGGACTGGGCGGTGGTGTCGGCGCCGTACTCGACCGCGTAGGCGACGTCGAGCAGCGCGCCGAGCCGGCTGGAGGTGCCACCGGGGACCCGGGTGTTGATCCACTCCCGGACCGACATCCGGTCCAGCGCGACGGCGGCCTGGTTGTGGTTGTCCCAGGTCGGTCCTGAGCCGCCGGCCTGGATGTCGTTCTTGATGGTCTGCCAGATCTGCTTGAACTCGGCGTCGGCGGTGGCGCGCGGGTAGTAGCCGCCCTGGAAGTGCAGGGTCTGCTCGCCGTCGGAGAAGTGCCGGATCGAGGTGGTGGAGAGGCCGAAGCGCTGACAGAGCTGCAGCATCGTGTGGTGGCCGGTGTCGACCAACTCGGCGCCGTACTCGGAGACCTGGCCCTGGGCCCAGTCGGCCTTGGAGTACATCCGGCCGCCGACCCGGGCCGGTTCGGCCTCGTACACGGTGGAGGTGATGCCCTTGTCGGCCAGCGTCAGGGCGGCGTTCAGGCCGGAGATCCCGGCGCCGATGATCGCGACCCGGGGCATCGTCCCGGTGAACTTGGTGGTGACGGCGGCCCGGGCCTTGGGGGCGGCGGCGATCCCGGCCAGGCCGACCCCGATACCGAGGGCGGCGGCGCGGCCGAGCAGGGCGCGACGGGAGGGGCCGTCGGGTTCGGCACAGGCGGCGTCCCGGAGGCCGACGTACTCGTCGACGGGGAGCCGGAGCCGATCGGCGGTGGCCTGGTCGGCGAAGGCGGAGCGGAGCAGGCGGGCGTACGGGGAGCGGGACATGTGGGGGTTCCCTTCCGGAAGGCTCAGACGGTGGCGGGGGTGGGCTCTTCGGTACGTTCCTGGGCGTCCTCGACCACCAGACGGCCCATCACCTCGTAGCGGGCCGGGTGACGGGCCCGCATGTAGAGCGCCAGGCCGACACCGCCGAGGAAGACCGCGCCGACGATCCAGGGGATCAGCTTGAAGAAGAAGATCTCGGAGGCGGCCCCGGCGGCGGTGTCCAGGTTGACCACCAGCAGCACGATCGCGGCGAGCATGCCGAACCCGCCGAGCAGCGGCGCGGTCAGGGTACGGAACCAGTGCCTGGACTCGGGGTGGTTGCGGCGGAAGTAGGCGATCACCGCGAACGAGCAGAGCGTCTGCACCACCAGCAGCGCGAGCGTGCCGAGGATCGCGGTCAGCGTGTACAGGCCGACGTACGGGTCCTGCCCGGTGAACCAGAAGCCGCAGACCACGGCCAGCGCGATGCCGGTCTGGGTGAACGAGGCGACGTACGGCGAGCCGTGCTTGGCGTGGGTGCGGCCGAGCGCCGGGTGCAGGAAGCCCTCCCGGCCGATCGCGTAGAGGTAGCGCGCGGCGCACTGGTGGAAGGCCATCCCGCAGGCGAAGGCGCTGGAGACCATCAGCCACTGGAGCGCGGTGACCGCCCAATCACCCAGGTACGTCTTGGCCGGGACCAGGAACAGGTCGAGCGGGCTGGAGCTGGTGGCCAGGCCGACCGCGGCCTCGGGGGTGTCGGCGGCCAGCACCATCCAGGTGACGAAGGTGTACAGCACGCCCAGGATGAGCACCGCGAGCAGGGTGGCGCGCGGGATGATCCGGCGCGGGTTGCGGGACTCCTCGCCGTACATCGCGGTGGACTCGAAGCCGATCCAGGACCAGAAGCAGAAGAACAGGCCGACGCCCGCGTTCACCCCGGCGAAGGCGCCGGTCGGGTTGAGCGTGCCCCAGTGCAGGCCGGTCGGGCCGCCGCCGTGCACCAGCACCGAACCGCCCAGCAGCGTCAGCATCACCACCTCGCCGACCAGGAAGACGGCCAGCACCTTGGAGGCCACCTCCAGGTCGAAGTAGGACAGCACGGCGGTGATCGCCAGCATCGCCAACGCGAAGACCTGCCACGGGAGATCGAGCCCGAACTGGGACTCGAACGCCTGCTGCGAGAAGTACGCGAAGATGCCCACGATGGAGGCCTCGAAGACCACGTAGGCGAGCACCGCAAGCAGCCCGGAGGCCATCCCGGCCACCCGGCCGAGCCCCTGCGAGACGAAGCCGTAGAACGCCCCGGCGGTGGTGATGTGCTTGGCCATCGACACGTACCCGACCGTGAAGACGGTCAGCACCACGGTGACGAACAGGAATCCGGCCGGAGCATGCACCCCGTTGCCGCCGCCGACCACCACCGGCAGGTTGCCGGTCATCGCGGTGATCGGGGCCGCGGTGGCCAGCGCCATGAAGACCACACCGGCCAGACCGACCGAGTTGGCTCTCAGCCGCTGCACCGGGGGCGGGGACTGCTGATCGGTTGGGGACACCGTGAACTCCCAGGAGGCGCAAGGGGGATGGAAGCGCCCAGTGTGTCGGGGAGCACAGCCCAGGAGGGATGAGCAGGGTGTAGCCGGGACTGTTAAAGGATTGACGCCCTGTCATCTGTACGAAGGCCCGTTCGGTACGCGCCATTGACCGCGAGCACGCCCAGCCCCACGCTGTGATCCGTCCGGGGACCCCACTCGTACAGGAGGCGTACATGCGCGTTCCGTTCGACAGGCTCAGAACGCTCGGCACCACGGCGGCCCTGCTGGCCGCCGCTCTCGTCCCGTCCGCCCCGCCCGCCCTCGCCGCCGCCACTCCCCCCATGGAGGTGTACGGCGCCTGGCAGTGCAGCAACGACGCCTGCACCTGGGGCACGGTGCGGAACATGACCGACTTCGACCAGGCCAACCACTGGCTGGTGGACCGGGGCGACGGCCGCCCCTCGGTCAACCTGGTGGTGCTCAGCTTCGTCCACCCGCTCCGGCTGCTGGACAGCACCAACGACGCCCAGACCGTGGACGGCGTGCCGGTCGGGATCAACCAGGCCGTCGTCGACTACTTCACCAGCCGGGGCATCAGGGTGATGCTCTCGATCGGCGGCATCACCTACACCGACGCCTGGAACCAGGCGCTGGCCAAGAATCCGACCCTGTTCGGGCAGCGGGCCGCCTCGCTCGCCACCCGGCTCGGGGTCGGCATCGAGATCGACTACGAGGAGAACACCACCCCGAACCTGACCGGCCTGCAGGCCTTCGTGGACGCCTACCGCGCCGTGCACCCGTACGACGCGAGCGGCAGCGACCCGGCCGCCCGGTTCACCATCGACGTGGCGGCGGGCGACCGCTGGCTGATCGGCATCAACCAGTACGCGACCGCGAACTGGCTGCGCACCGACCGGCCGGTGCTCGACTTCGCCAACGCGATGGTGCCCGCCCGGCAGCCGTCCAGCAGCGGTGCGACCGCCAACTGGCAGGAGCACCTGACCGGCAAGCCCACCTACAACCCGCCGGTCCTGCCACTGGCCCCGGCCAAGTTCACCGCGGGCCTGTACGTGGCGGAGGGCTCGAAGGTCCGGCCCGAGTGCAACAACTTCGCTGCCTCGCTGCAGAGTTCGACCAGCAGCTGGGTGCGGAGCGCCGCCCCCGACGGGGCCGGGACCAGCTCCGGCCTGCTCGGTTACATGTTCTGGGCGGCCGAGCGGCCGTCGGTGCGCGGGGTGACCACCACGCCGCCGAACAGCTGTGAGGCCGGCGTGGGCGCAGGGGCGACCGCGCACTCGGTGGCGATCCCGATGCCACCGCTCCGGCAGAGCTGACCCACCAGGTGTGCCCCGCCCGACCCGGGGCCATCGGTGGGTGCGGTTCAGTCACGTGCCAGGCACGGTATCCGGCTGCTCAGCTCGTTCAGCCCGTCCGTCCCGACGCACCGACCGGAGCCGGGCCGCCGGCCGCACGGTTGAGCAGGTCGATGCCGAGCGCGGTGATGGAGTGCAGCACCGCGCCGCCCCTGCGCTGAGTGGTGATCAGGTGGGCGTTGCGCAGCACCGTGGCGTGCTGACTGGCCGAGGCCGGGGAGACGTTGAGACGGCGGGCCAGTTCGGTGGTGGTACAACCCTCGGTGACGATGTCCAGGGCGGCCGCCCTGGTGCGGCCGAGCAGCGCGGTGAGCGACTGCCTGGCCGTCGGGTCCTCGCTCCACAGCCGGGCGCCGGCCAGCGGATCACGGACGGTGGGGAAGGCCAGCACCGCAGGGGCGTCCCGGTCCAGCGAGTCGGTCAGCAGCACCGGCGGATCGGCCAGGAAGACCATCGGGGCCAGCACCAGCCCCCGGCCGCCGAGATGGACGTCGACCGAGCGCGGGTAGCCGATCTCCAGCACCGGTGCCCGCCAGCGGATCGTCGGGGCGCAGAAGGTGCCGAGCAGCTGCTCCACCCCGCCGCCCAGCAACGTGCGGGCCAGGTCGGCCCGGACCGCGTCCAGGTGGGCCTGGATCCGGCCCCAGTACGGGCCGACGGTGAAGCGGTGGCAGGCCGCCACCGAGTCGGCCAGCCGCTGACGGGCGGTCAGGTCCCCCTCCATCAGAGCCCGGATCCAGCGCGGGTCGGCCCGGGGCGTCGCGACCTGGCCCAGCTCCAGCCGGACCAGCTCGTCCGGGGCGCTGAGCAGCCGGTCGAGGCCCTCCTCGACGGAGGTGCCGGTGCCGGTCAGCGCCCCCAGGTCGAAGCAGGGGCCGGGGCCCGGGATCAGCGAGGCGAGCGGGCGGATCTCCTCGGCCAGCGGACCACCGCCGAACTTCTGCCGCCAGGGCCGGAACTGGGCGCAGCCGCCCGGCCCGGTCAGCGTCTCCAGGCTGTGGTACGCCTCGGCCAGCAGCCCGACCGTGGGCGCCACTCGTACCCGGAGCAGGTCTTCGGTGGTCAGATGGACACGCAGCACGGCTTCCCCCTGTCCGTTTCAGACTGCACCTTTAAGGCACCCCTGAAACCCCTGTCCCCGCCCCGGGCCCACCCCTCAGGATGATCCCAGGTGCCGGTGCCCGGTACGGGGGTCCGGGCACCGGGAAACCGCCGTCTCGCACTCGGCCATCTACTTCGTCACCTGGAAGGCGCCGTCCTTGAGGGTGACCTGGTAGGCCGGGAGCGGGCTCGGGGCCGGGCCGTCCTTGACCGAACCGTCGGCAATGGCGAACTTGCTGTAGTGGCACGGGCAGTTGACGGTGCCGTCCTTGATCTCGTCCACCACGCAGCCCGCGTGGGTGCACTTGGCGCTGAACGCCTTGTACTCACCGGCCGTCGGCTGGGTGATGACGATCTTGGCGTCCCGGTACACCTTGCCGCCGCCGACCGGCACGTCGGCCACCGCACCGACCGTCACGGGGGCGGCCGCAGCGGCGGAGCCGCTGCCGGACCCACTGCCGGCCGCGCTGTCGGAGGAGGTGGACGAGCCGCAGCCGGTCACCGCGACGGCCGCGCCTCCGGCGGCCAGCGCGGCGCCGCAGCAGAGCAGGGTCCGGCGGGTGGGTGCGGGGGTGGGCTCGGTCATCGGTGACGCTCCCTCAGCGGGTGGACGGTACGGGCGGAACCGGCCGCAGTCTATGCGGGGAAGCTGAGAGAGCCGTCGTACCGGACGAACACCGGTACGACGACTCCCGCAGCAGTGGCGTTACTTCTTCTTCGCGACGGCCCGCTTGCGCGGGGCCTTGGCCGCAGCCGGAGCCACAGCCGTGGCCGGGACCGCCGCGTCCGAGACCCGGCCCGCCAGGATGTCGCGGAGGAACTTGCCGGTGTGGCTGGTCGGGACGGCGGCCACCTCCTCGGGGGTGCCCTCGGCGACCACCAGGCCACCGCCGCTGCCGCCCTCGGGGCCCATGTCCACGACCCAGTCGGCGGTCTTGATCACATCGAGGTTGTGCTCGATGACGATGACCGTGTTGCCCTTCTCGACCAGGCCGTCCAGCACCTTGATCAGCTTGCTGATGTCCTCGAAGTGCAGACCGGTGGTGGGCTCGTCGAGCACGTAGACCGTCCGCCCGGTGGAGCGCTTCTGCAGCTCGGAGGCGAGCTTCACGCGCTGCGCCTCGCCGCCGGAGAGGGTCGGTGCGGACTGGCCGAGCCGGACGTAGCCGAGGCCGACGTCGTTCAACGTGCGCAGGTGCCGGTGGATCGCCGGGACGGCCTCGAAGAAGTGCATGCCCTCCTCGATCGGCATGTCCAGCACCTCGGCGATGGACTTGCCCTTGTAGTGGACCTCCAGCGTCTCCCGGTTGTAACGGGCGCCGTGGCAGACCTCGCAGGGGACGTAGACGTCCGGCAGGAAGTTCATCTCGATCTTGATGGTGCCGTCACCGGAGCAGTGCTCGCAGCGGCCGCCCTTGACGTTGAACGAGAACCGGCCGGGCAGGTAGCCCCGGACCTTGGCCTCCTGAGTCTCCGCGAAGAGCTTGCGGACGTTGTCGAAGACGCCGGTGTACGTCGCGGGGTTGGAGCGCGGGGTGCGGCCGATCGGCGACTGGTCCACGTGCACGACCTTGTCGACCAGGTCGGTGCCGGTGACCCGGGTGTGCCGGCCGGGGACGCTGCGCGCCCCGTTCAACTCCCGGGCCAGGTGGGTGTAGAGGATGTCGTTGACCAGCGTCGACTTGCCGGAGCCGGACACCCCGGTGATCGCGGTGAAGGTGCCGAGCGGGAAGGCGACCGTGACGTCCTGCAGGTTGTGCTCGCGGGCGCCGTGCACGATGATCTGCCGCTTCTTGTCGCGCGGGCGGCGGATCTCGGGGGTCGGGATGGCGCGGCGGCCGGAGAGGTACGCGCCGGTGATCGACTCGTCGTTGGTGAGCAGCTCCTTGAGCGAACCGGAGTGCACCACCTTGCCGCCGTGCTCACCGGCGCCGGGGCCGATGTCGACCACCCAGTCCGCGGTCTTGATGGTGTCCTCGTCGTGCTCGACCACGATCAGCGTGTTGCCGATGTCGCGGAGCCGGACCAGGGTCTCGATCAGCCGGTGGTTGTCCCGCTGGTGCAGACCGATCGAGGGCTCGTCCAGCACGTACAGCACGCCGACCAGGCCGGAGCCGATCTGGGTGGCGAGCCGGATCCGCTGGGCCTCGCCGCCGGACAGGGTGCCGGCCGCGCGGTTCAGCGAGAGGTAGTCCAGGCCGACGTCGACCAGGAAGCGGAGCCGCTCGTTGACCTCCTTGAGCACCCGCTCGGCGATCTGCTTGTCGCGCGCGTTGAGCTTCATCGCACCGAGGAACTCGGCGCAGTCGGCGATCGACATCGCGGAGACGTCGGCGATCGACTTGTCGAGAATGGTGACCGCGAGGATCACCGGCTTGAGCCGGGAGCCCTGGCAGGACGGGCAGGGCACCTCGCGCATGTAGCCCTCGAAGCGCTCGCGGCTGCTGTCGCTCTCCGACTCGGAGTGACGGCGCGTCACGAACGGGATCGCGCCCTCGAACGGCGCGGTGTACGAACGCTCGCGCCCGTAGCGGTTGTTGTAGCGCACCTCGACCTGGGTCTTGTGGCCGTACAGCAGCGCCTTCTTTGCCCGCGCGGGGAGCCCGGCCCACGGGATGTCCGTCCGGAAGCCGAGCTCGCCGGAGAGCGCGTCGGTGAGGCGCTGGAAGTACTCCTTGGTGTGGCCCTGCGACCACGGGTGGATGGCGCCCTCGTCGAGCGACTTCTCCTCGTCCGGAATGACCAGCTCCGGGTCGACCTCCATCCGGTTGCCCAGGCCCGAGCAGTCGGGGCAGGCGCCGAACGGGGAGTTGAAGGAGAACGAGCGCGGCTCCAGCTCCTCGAAGGAGACGTCGTCGTACGGGCAGTACAGGTGCTCGGAGTACATCCGCTCGCGCTCCGGGTCCTCCTCGGGGAGGTCGACGAAGTCGAGCACCACCATGCCGCCGGCCAGCTTGAGCGCGGTCTCCACCGAGTCGGTCAGGCGGCGCTTGGCGCTCTCCTTGACCGTCAGGCGGTCGATGACCACCTCGATGGTGTGCTTCTCCTGCTTCTTCAGCGTCGGCGGCTCGGTCAGCTGGACGGTGACGCCGTCCACCCGGGCGCGCGCGTACCCCTTGGACTGCAGGTCGGCGAAGAGGTCGACGAACTCGCCCTTGCGCTCCCGGACCACCGGGCTGAGCACCTGGAACCGGGTGCCCTCCTTGAGCTCCAGCACCCGGTCGACGATCGCCTGCGGCGACTGCTTGGCGATCGGGCGGGCGCAGTGCGGGCAGTGCGGCTTGCCGATCCGGGCGAACAGCAGCCGGAGGTAGTCGTAGACCTCGGTGATGGTGCCGACGGTGGAGCGCGGATTGCGGTTGGTGGACTTCTGGTCGATCGAGACGGCCGGGGAGAGGCCCTCGATGAAGTCGACGTCGGGCTTGTCCATCTGGCCGAGGAACTGGCGCGCGTAGGAGGACAGCGACTCGACGTAGCGGCGCTGGCCCTCCGCGAAGATCGTGTCGAAGGCGAGCGAGGACTTCCCGGAGCCGGAGAGGCCGGTGAAGACGATGAGGGAATCCCGCGGCAGGTCCAGCGAGACGTTCTTGAGGTTGTGCTCGCGAGCACCGCGGATGATGAGGCGGTCGGCCACTGCTTCTGGCGCCTTTCTCCGGGGGAGGTGGCTGGGAAGGGCTGCGTGGCCCACTGCCGGGACCAACAAGCGCAATCGGGTGAATTCTTCCAGTGTGCGCCCGCCAGCCTACTAGCTCAGGCGTTCGAATATCGAGCCTGTCCAGCCGAGTCCACCCGAACGGGTGACGCCCGGTCCGGATCCACACCTTCCCCGTCCGGAAAACCCCTGCTCAGAGCCGGGCACCCCCGGTACCGTCACGGTGTCAACGAGTCACGCCCCCTCCGGGCAACGCTCGAGTGCACACCGATTCGGAGGCCGCAACATGACCGACTCCAGCACCGACTCCAGCACTGGCTCAGGCACGGCCGCCCAGAGCGCCGCGGCGATCGCGACCGCCCGCCTGCGAGCCGTCGAGGAGTCCACCGCGACCCTGCTGCGGGAGACCGGCGGCCTGACGCCCGAAGCGGTCGGCGAACCGTCCGCGCTGCCGGGCTGGACCAAGGGCCACGTCCTGACCCACCTCGCCCGGAACGCCGACTCGCTGGTCAACCTGCTGAACAGCGCCCGGACCGGCCAGGACATCCCGCAGTACGCCTCCCGAACCGCCCGCGACGAGGACATCGAGCAGGGCGCGCCGCGTCCGCTGGCCGAGCAGCTGGCCGATCTGGCGGCCAGCCACGAGCGCTTCGCCGCGGCCGCCGCCGAGCTGCCCGACGAGGCCTGGACGGTGCAGATCCGACACCGCTCCGGCTACCTCTTCCCGGCCCACGAACTGCCGCTGAAGCGGCAGATGGAGATCGAGTACCACCTGGTCGACCTCGGCGCCGACTACACCCCCGGGCAGTGGCCCGCCGACTTCGCCGAGCAGGAACTCCCGCGCCTGGCCGAGCAGTTCGAGAAGGTCGACGGCCTGCCGACGCTCACCCTGGCGGCCACCGACACCGGCCAGCGGGCCGCCCTGGGCGACGGCCCGGAGCAGCTCACCGTGGCCGGCCCGGTCCGCGCCCTGGCCGCCTGGCTGTCCGGCCGCTCGGACGGCACCGGCCTGCTGGTCCAGCGGGACGGCACGGAACTGGACCACACCGCCCTGCCGCAGCTCCCGCCGATGGGCTGAGGGGGATGATGGCGGTTCAGGTTCAGGTTCAGGCCCAGTGCGAGCGAGGAGCAGCGGCGCGATGACGTACCACGGAGCAGTGAAGGTCGGCGGCCCGCCGGACGTGCGGGAGTTGGCCCATCTGATCATCACCAAGATCGCGGTCGGCCCGTACGAGAACAACGCCTACCTGCTGCGCTGCCGCGCCACCGACGAGCAGCTGCTGATCGACGCGGCGGCGGACGCCCCGGTGCTGCTGGAGTCCGTCGGCGACCAGCTGGCCACCGTGGTCACCACCCACCAGCACGGCGACCACTGGGGCGCACTGGCCGAGATCGTCGCCGCCACCGGCGCCCGGACGGCCGCCGGCCGGATCGACGCGCCCGGCATCGCGGTCCCGACCGACCTGCCGCTGGACGACGGCGACACCGTCCGGGTCGGCCAGGTCGAACTGACCGTCCGCCAGCTGACCGGGCACACCCCGGGCGCGATCGTGCTGACCTACGACGACCCCCAGGGCCACCCGCACCTCTTCACCGGCGACTGCCTCTTCCCCGGTGGAGTCGGCAACACCTGGAAGGACCCGGCAGCCTTCGACAGCCTGTACCGGGACGTCACCGAGAAGCTCTTCGTCCTCCCCGACGAGACCTGGGTCTACCCCGGCCACGGCAACGACACCACCCTCGGCACCGAGCGCCCCCACCTCCCGGAGTGGCGCGAACGCGGCTGGTGAGGCCTGCGGGGTCGCCCGTCCGGGTGGCCCCGCATACTCGTGACTTTCCCCAGGTCAGGGGCAGGACTCGCCGAACTTGACCACCCTCAGCGACACCGGCTGCCCGTTCAACGCGGCTCCTGCCGCCGGATCCTGGGTACACACCTGCCAGTTGGACTCGACGATGACCATCCGGCCTTGCAGGGCGTCCTTCACCGCGTAGCTCGTCGACTTGTCCAGGGCGTCCTTCACAGCGGCCACCGACTTGCCCCTGAAGTCGGGCATCGTGGCGCCGGCCTTCGCAGTTGCCGTGCCCTGGTCCTGGGCGGGGCACTGCTCGTCGAGCTTCACCGTGCCGAAATCCACGACCGCGCCGGTGGCCCGCTGACCGGCGGCCGGAGCCTGGAAACAGACCTTCCAGTTGCGATCGTCGATCTGCGTCCGGCTGCGACCGAGTGCGTCGTGACTCCGGAGAGCATAGAAGCCTGCCGCCTGGGCTCTGTCCTGCGCGGTCTGCAGACCCATCCCGGTGAACGTCGGCAGGGTCGCACTGCCGGCGCTCCCCGCCGAGGCGGACTTCGTGGCCGACGCGCTCGCCTCCGGGCCGGTTGTCGCTGTCGCGGGGCCGGTGGCCGGCGCACTGGATACGCCCGCGGGGCCGGCGACAGTGGGGTTGCATGCGGCGAGTGCGAGCAGGGTGGTCACGATCGGAACGGTGGCACGAATGCGCATGGCTCTCCCGGAAAGTGTGGATACGGAGAGCGATGGTTGCGCACAACGTGTATGCCGTACGCGGGAGTTGCGAAGCCGTTACCGGGCCTCTGCCCGTACGGGCTTCGAAGCTGCAGCTCAGAACGCCTTACCGGCCCGGATCGAGCCACCGGGCCCGAAGGCCGTCGGAGGTCGAAACGGTAACGCTTCGAGGATCGGCCGACTTACCGTCAGGTACCGCTGTAGACCGGCCCTCTGCACTTCATCACTCTGCTGAGGACATGTATGAACTCCCAGGATCAGCAGCCCACTTACGACCGCCCATGGCCACCGGTTCCCTCCTCGCCGCCCGACTGGCCGAAGCCGCCGCCGACCCCGCCCAAGGTGCCGAACGCTGCGAAAATCGCTCTCGGCATCATCGGCTGCCTGGCCCTGGTGGGGAGCTGCAGCGCGCTGGTCGCGAGCGGGAGGACCGACAGGCCGACGGCCGCAGGGGCGACGGCGGGGCCCACCGCCACGGTCACCGTCACCGCAGCCGCCGCGCCCGTCACCGCACAACCCACAGTCACAGTCACAGTCACCGCCACGGCTACGGTCACGGCGCCGGCCGAGCCGGCCGCCGCTCCGGCCCCGGCCCCGGCCCCGGCCCCGGGGGACACGATCGCCGGCAACGGCACCTACCTGGTGGGCGACGACATCCAGCCCGGGACGTACAAGACCGCAGGCCCCGGCTCCCTCGGCCTCTGCTACTGGGAACGCGGCAAGGACAGCAGCGGTGGCTTCGACTCGATCATCGCCAACGACAATCTGACCGGGCAGGGCGTGGTGACCATCAAGAAGACCGACAAGGTCTTCAAGACCCAGGGATGCCAGGTCTGGACAAAGGTCGGCTGACAGCCCTCGGAGGCCCGTTCCCCCACCGGGTAGGGAAGCGGGCCTCCGGCGTCGGCCGGGAGATTTCATGGCGCCGCAACACCACCGCCAGACCGGTGCGGAACGATGAACGTCATTCGAACCACGTTGCGAGAGAGGGGAAGACGTTGACCTGCCGCTGTCCGCTTCCCTGTACCGGCTGCTGTTGTCGCCGCAGCCTGCTCGCCGTCTGATCCCACGTTCATTCACTCCCCTACCCGCCCGGGCCGAATTCGCCTGTCCCGGACGGGAGTTCTGCCGCACCCTTTTTCTGGAGGACAGCCATGACCACCGTCGCCACCGAACTCCGCCTCACCCCCGCCGCCGGCCGGATCGGCGCCGTCGTGCACGACATCGAGCTGGGCGGCTCGCTCGGCCCGGAGACCGTGGCCGCGATCGAGGCCGCGCTGTACCGGCACAAGGTGCTGTTCTTCCGGGGGCAGCGGCACCTGGACGACGCCGGGCACGAGGCGTTCGCCCGGCTGCTCGGGCACCCGGTGGGACACCCGACGGTGCCGAGTGCGGACGGCCGGTACATCTTCGAGCTGGACGCCACCAAGGGGGTACGGGCCAACAACTGGCACACCGACGTGACCTTCGTGCCGTCCTACCCGAAGGCGTCCATCCTGCGGTCGCTGGAGCTGCCGGAGGCCGGCGGCTCCACGGTCTGGGCCAACACCGCCGCCGCGTACGACGACCTGCCCGCGCCGCTCAAGGTGCTGGCCGAGAGCCTGCGGGCGGTGCACACCAACGACTACGACTACGCCGCCACTCTGGCACTCACCCCGGAGCTCGCGGAGAACAAGGAGATCGCCGCGCTGTTCCGGCAGGTCTTCGTCTCGACCGCCTTCAAGACCGAGCACCCGGTGGTCCGGGTGCACCCGGTGACCGGTGAGAAGAGCCTGTTGCTGGGTGCCTTCGCGCAGCGCGTCCAGGGCGTCTCGGGCGCCGACAGCCGGGCGCTGCTGGAGCTGTTCCAGCGGTACGTGGAGCGGCTGGAGAACACCGTCCGCTGGGACTGGCAGGTCGGCGACGTGGTGATCTGGGACAACCGGGCCACCCAGCACTACGCCGTGAACGACTACGGCGACCAGCCCCGGCTGGTCCGCCGGATCACCCTGGACGGCGACCTGCCGGTCGGTGTCGACGGCACCCCGAGCCGGCTGCTCGAGCCCACCGAACCTCCGGCGGTGGCCGGGCTGGTGCCGGCCGAGCAGCTGGAGGCGGCCGCACTGAGCGGCTGAGCACGCAGAGAGGGCGCCCTCGGCCCGTCGGCGGGGGGCGCCCCTGTGATCATCATACGTCAGGCGTCGATCTCGTCCTTCTCGGCCGCGGCGGCCTCGGCCGCCTCCTGCTTCTTGGAGGCCATCAGGCTGGTGATGGTGGTGATCACCAACACGCCGCCGATGACACCGAGCGAGAGCGGGATGCCGATCTCCGGCACGTGCACGCCGCTCTCGTGCAGCGCGTGCAGCACCAGCTTGATCCCGATGAAGCCGAGGATCACCGACAGGCCGTAGCTGAGGTGGACCAGCTTCTTCAGCAGGCCGCCGATCAGGAAGTACAGCTGGCGCAGACCCATCAGCGCGAAGGCGTTGGCGGTGAACACGATGTACGGGTCCTGGGTGAGGCCGAAGATCGCCGGGATCGAGTCGAGCGCGAACAGCACGTCGGTGGTGCCGATCGCCAGCATCACGATCAGCATCGGCGTCATCAGCCGCTTGCCGTTCTGCTTGATCGTCAGCTTGGTGCCGTGGTACTTGTCCGTCGACGGGAAGCGCTGCTCGATCGACTTGAGCAGGCGGTTCTCCTCGAACTCCTCCTCCTCGTCGTCTCCCATCGCCTCCTTGACCAGCTTGTACGCCGTCCAGACCAGGAAGGCGCCGAAGATGTAGAAGACCCAGGAGAACTCGGAGACCAGCGCGGCGCCGCCGGCGATGAAGACCGCCCGGAGCACCAGCGCGATGATCACGCCGACCATCAGCACGCGCTGCTGGTAGATCCGAGGCACCGCGAACTTGCCCATGATCAGGATGAACACGAAGAGGTTGTCGACACTCAGCGACTTCTCGGTGATGTACCCGGCGAAGAACTCACCGGCGGGCTGCGAACCGCCGTACCACCAGAGGAAGCCACCGAAGATCAGCGCCAGCGCGACCCAGACCGCGGTCCAGATCCCGGCCTCCTTGATGGAGACCTCGTGCGGCTTTCGACCACCGATGAAGAAGTCGGCCACGACCAGGGCGATCAATACCCCGATCGTGCCGACCCAGAGAGTTACGGAAACGTCCACTAGCTGCTCCTCCGGCAGGTAGGCGAGACAGACATCGTCACTGCCGGAGGTCTCTTCCGCCCGTCGGCCACACTCGGCCGGATCGGACCAGCGCCCCGGGGCACCCCGTCAGGGGCGCCCGTGATGACGGGAACGCTGCGGGGGAATACTCCCCTCCGCTACCGCCGAGACTAACAGAAAACCCAAGAGAAGGTAAAGAAGGTAAAGAAGGTCTCCCTCGGTCGACTCAGAGGTACGGCTCGATCGCGGGCAGCATGTCCTGGAACGTCCGCGCCTTCGCCGGGGCGCCGATCGCCTGCATGCCCCAGCCGCCGGAGCCGTCCCGGTAGACCTTGGCCATGATCTGCCCGGTGTGCGGACCGCCGCCGGTCAGCTCGTAGCGGGCCAACTCCTGGTCGGTGCCGTCGTCCACCAGCCGGCAGTGCGCCTGCTGGACCTCGGCGAAGCTCTGTCCGGTGTACGAGCTGACGGTGAACACCACCTGGGTGATGTGCGCCGGCACCTGGGCCAGATCGACCAGAATCGACTCGTCGTCCTCCGACCCCGCCCCGCCGATCAGGTTGTCGCCGGTATGCCGGACCGAGCCGTCGTTGCTGACGAGGTGTTGGAAGAACACCACGTCCGACGGGGTCTTCTCGGCGTACAGCAGGGCCGAGGCGTCCAGGTCGATCTGCCTGGTCCGGGAGCCGAACAGCCCGCGCTTGGGCGCGGCCTTCCAGCCCAGGCCCATCCGGACCACTGTGAGCGACTCCCCCGAACTCTTCTGAAGACTGACCCGCTGTCCCTTGGCCAGATTCACCGACACGGTACTGCCCTCTCTCCTCAGCCCCGGCCCTCACCCGGACCGGCACAACGGCGGAACACCCCCTTGCCGTCCCCCGGCTGAGGCCCCCTGCACGGGCTTTGCCCACCGACCACCCTAGAGCCTGCGTGCACCGACCCCGTGCAAAGGACTACCCCGTGGCGCGGATCACGACTCGCGCCACGGGGCGTCCACGCACTGTGCTAGGCCATGCCCGCTTCGCGCATCTGCCGGAGCTCCTTCTTGAGCTCGCCGATCTCGTCGCGCAGCCGGGCCGCCAGCTCGAACTGGAGGTCGGCCGCAGCCGCGTGCATCCGGTCGGTGAACTGCTGGATCAGGTCGGCCAGCTCGGCTGCGGGCAGGCTCTTGGCCGGCTTGCGGCCGGCGCCCAGGGCCGGGACCGCGGCCTTGCCCTTGCCGCCCTGCCGGTACCCGGTGGCGAGCAGCTCCTCGGTGTCCATGTCCTCCCGGGAGAGGGTGTCCAGGATGTCGCCGATCTTCTTCCGGAGCGGCTGCGGGTCGATCCCGTGCTTGGTGTTGTACTCCTGCTGGACGATCCGGCGCCGGTTGGTCTCGCCGATCGCGAGCTCCATCGAGGGCGTGATCCGGTCCGCGTACATGTGCACCTGGCCCGAGACGTTACGGGCGGCGCGGCCGATGGTCTGGATCAGCGAGGTGCCGGAGCGCAGGAAGCCCTCCTTGTCCGCGTCCAGGATCGCGACCAGCGAGACCTCGGGGAGGTCGAGGCCCTCCCGGAGCAGGTTGATCCCCACCAGCACGTCGAACTTGCCGGCCCGCAGCTCGCGCAGCAGCTCGATCCGGCGCAGCGTGTCGACGTCGCTGTGCAGGTACTGGACCCGGATGTCCAGGCCGAGCAGGTAGTCCGTCAGGTCCTCGGACATCTTCTTGGTGAGGGTGGTGACCAGGATCCGCTCGTCCTTCTCGATCCGCTTGCGGATCTCGTGCACCAGGTCGTCGATCTGACCCTCCGTCGGCTTGACGATCACCTCGGGGTCGATCAGGCCGGTCGGGCGGATGATCTGCTGCACCGTGCCCTCGCCCCGGGCCAGCTCGAACTTGCCCGGGGTGGCCGACAGGTAGACCGTCTGCCCGACCCGCTCCAGGAACTCCTCCCACTTGAGCGGGCGGTTGTCCAGCGCGGAGGGCAGCCGGAAGCCGTGCTCCACCAGCGAGCGCTTGCGGGAGGCGTCGCCCTCGTACATCGCCCCGATCTGCGGGACGGTCACGTGCGACTCGTCGATCACCAGGAGGAAGTCCTCCGGGAAGTAGTCCATCAGCGTGTTCGGCGGGGAGCCGGGCGAGCGGCCGTCGAAGTGCATCGAGTAGTTCTCGATACCGGAGCAGCTGCCGATCTGACGGAGCATCTCCAGGTCGTACGTGGTGCGCATGCGCAGCCGCTGGGCCTCCAGCAGCTTGCCCTGCTTCTCCAGCACGGCCAGCCGCTCCTCCAGCTCCTTCTCGATGTCGTTGACCGAGCGCTCCAGCCGCTCCGGGCCCGCCACGTAGTGCGAGGCCGGGAAGACGTAGATCGACTCGTCCTGGCTGATGATCTCGCCGGTCAGCGGGTGCAGCGTGTAGAGCGCCTCGATCTCGTCGCCGAACATCTCGATCCGGACCGCGAGCTCCTCGTAGACCGGGAAGATCTCGATCGTGTCGCCCCGGACCCGGAAGGTGCCCCGGCTGAACGCGACGTCGTTGCGGGTGTACTGCATGTCGACGAAGCGGCGCAGCAGCGCGTCCCGGTCGACCTCCTCGCCGACGTGCAGCTGGGCCATCCGGTCGACGTACTCCTGCGGGGTGCCGAGGCCGTAGATGCAGGAGACCGAGGCGACCACGATCACGTCGCGGCGGGTGAGCAGACTGTTGGTCGCGGAGTGGCGCAGCCGCTCGACCTCCTCGTTGATCGAGGAGTCCTTCTCGATGTAGGTGTCCGTCTGGGGGACGTACGCCTCGGGCTGGTAGTAGTCGTAGTACGAGACGAAGTACTCGACCGCGTTGTTCGGCAGCAGCTCGCGGAACTCGTTGGCGAGCTGGGCGGCCAGCGTCTTGTTCGGCGCCATCACCAGGGTGGGGCGTTGCAGCTTCTCGATCATCCAGGCGGTGGTCGCCGACTTGCCGGTGCCGGTGGCACCGAGCAGGACGACATCCTTCTCACCTGCGCGGATGCGGCGCTCCAGCTCGGCGATGGCCGCCGGCTGGTCACCGCTGGGCTGGTAGGGGCTGACGACCTCGAAGGGCGCCACGGACCGCTCGATACTCGTGATGGGACGCACGAGGTCAACGGTACGACTCCGCACTGACAACCCACGCCTGCTTCGGTGCAGGTGCTCGAGGAGATCTGGCACCGGGGTCACTGCGAAAGTGCCTGACCATTTCCGTACGTTGAACGCTCCTGAGGTCGGCGTCGCAGTTCCCCGAGCCCCTGGCGGCTGATGCCCGGAGGGCTAGGCGCTGTCCCGGGCCAGCGCGACCAGGCGGGAGATCGCCCGGAGGTACTTCTTGCGGTAGCCGCCCTTGAGCAGCTCCTCGGGGAAGACCTGGTCGAACGGGAGCCCGGAGGCGGTGATCGGCAGCTCGCGGTCGTACATCCGGTCGGCCAGCACCACCAGGCGCAGCGCGGTGGACTGGTCGTCGACCTGGTGGACGCCGCGCAGGAAGACCGCCTGGACGTCGTCCAGCATCGCGCCGTACCGGCTCGGGTGGACGGCCTTGAGGTGCTCGAGCAGGTCGTCGAAACCGTCCAGCGAGGCGCCCGGGGTGCGGGCCGCCCGCTCGTCCACGGCGTCGGCGGTGTACGGCGGCGGGGCGGCGGGCAGGCCGCGGTGGCGGTAGTCCTGGCCGTCGATCCGGAGCGGGCGGAAGTGGGCCGACAGGCCCTGGATCTCGCGCAGGAAGTCGGCGGAGGCGAACCGGCCCTCGCCGAGCTTCTCGGGCAGCGTGTTGGAGGTGGCGCAGAGCTTGACGCCGTTCTCGACCAGGCGGCCGAGCAGGGTGGAGACCAGCACGGTGTCACCCGGGTCGTCGAGCTCGAACTCGTCGATGCAGAGCAGCCGGTGGCCCGAGAGGGTCTGCACGGCCTGCTGGAAGCCGAGGGCGCCGACCAGGTTGGTCAGCTCGACGAAGGTGCCGAAGGCCTTCGGCCCGGGGGTGGCGTGCCAGAGCGAGGCCAACAGGTGGGTCTTGCCGACGCCGTAGCCGCCGTCCAGGTAGACCCCGGACGGACCGGTCGGCTCGGGGGCGGAGCGGCGGAACCAGCTCTTCTTCGCGGGGGTCGCCGCGGCGGAGATGCCTGCGGCGAACTCCTCCAGGACCTGGACCGCCTCGTACTGGCTGGGCTGGGTCGGGTCCGGCAGGTAGCTGCCGAAGCTGACACCGGCGAACCGCGGCGGCGGGACCATCTCGGCGACCAGGCGCTCGGCCGGGACCACCGGCCGGCGGTCGGTGAGCGCGATCGGGGTCGCGGACGGCGTCGCGGTCGCTATGGCATCGGGGCGGGAGGCTGCTGGCACGTTAGTAGAGGGTACCGGCCGTGGAAGACTCGAACTCATGCAGCAGCTGATCAGCCCGTCCGGCAACCGACACGACGATCTCCACTCCCTGGAGGCGCTCGCCGAGGTCTACGCGTACCCCGACCAGGTGAACCATGGCCGTCCGTGGCTGCGGGCCAACATGGTGTCGGGACTGGACGGCGCGGCCCGGCTGGAGGGGCTCTCCGAGGGGCTGTCGGGGGACGCCGACAAACGGATCTTCGGGGTGCTGCGGGCGCTCAGCGACGTGGTGCTGGTGGGGGCGGAGACGGTCCGGGCCGAGGGGTACCGGCCGGCCAGGGCCCGGGCCGAGTTCGCGGCGGCCCGCAGGGCGGCCGGGCAGTCCCCCGCCCCGGCGATCGCGGTGGTCAGCCGGAGCCTCGAACTGGCGCTGACCACGCCGTTGTTCACCGATCCGGTGGTCCGGACGGTGGTGATCACCACCGCGGACTCCCCCGCCGAGGCCCGCCGGGAGGTGGCGAAGGTGGCCGACCTGATCGTCGCGGGCGAGGGCTCGGTGGACCTGCCGACGGCCCTCGCGGCGCTCGCCGAGCGGGGCTGGACCAGGCAGTTGACGGAGGGTGGGCCCCGGCTGCTCGGGCAGCTGACGGCGGCCGGACTGCTGGACGAACTCTGCCTCTCGCTGGCCCCGCTGCTCACCGGGGGCGACGCGCCACGAATCCTCCACAATGCGGAAATGTCTGACACGCAGTCGATGCGGCTGGTCTCATTGATCGAGCAGAAAGGATTCCTCTTCACCCGCTACCTGCGTCCGGCCGAGCCCTCCCCCCTTCCCCTGTGATCTGACTCGCACGTGGCCCATGTGGCGCGTGCGCAGCGTGAGGAAAGCGTCCTCCGGGCACTATGGGAAGGGACACCGGACCCGGGGGCCTGCAACTGCGAAGGGACTCACGTGTTCAAGACCGTACTGATGATCGAAAAGGCGCTCTCCGACGCCGATGTGGAGCTGGTCACCACGCTCCACGGCGAGGAGAAGGTCTCCTTCGTCGTCCTGATGCAACCGCGCGGCAAGCAGGACGAGCTGCTCCGTGCACTCGACGACGTGGCACTCGGCCATCTCGACAAGGCGGTGCACGAGCACGACGAGAACGAACAGCCGACCCTGGCGAGCGAGTCACTGGAGCACAGCCTGCGCCACCTGCGCGAGGCCGGGGCCGAGGCGGTCGGCGAAGTGGTCGAGGAGCACCCGTTGGACAAGGTGCGGGCCGTGGTCGAGGAGACCGGGGCGGACGAGGTGCTGGTGCTGACCTCGCCGCACTTCGTGGAGGAGTTCTTCCACCGCGACTGGGCCTCCCGGGCCCGCCACAAGGTGGGTGTCCCGGTGCTCAAGCTGTTCGCCAGCGACTCCTGAGCCGCACCGTCGGTAGTGCAGAATCGTCCTTGCGGAACGCCCGCAAGGACGATTCGTCCTTGCCCCCGAATCCCTCAGGTACGGAGACCTCCTTGAACGACGCCGCCCACGACCTGCACGCCCCGCACTTCATCGGCATCGGTGGCGCGGGCATGTCCGGACTGGCGAAGATCCTCGCGGTGCGCGGCGCCCGGGTCTCCGGCAGCGACGCCAAGGAGTCCGAGACCGTGCTCGCCCTGCGGGCGCTCGGCGCGCAGGTCGCGGTCGGCCACGCCGCCGAGAACGTCCCGGCCGGGGTGAGCAGCGTGGTGGTCTCCAGCGCGATCCGGGCCGACAACCCGGAGCTGGCCGCCGCCCGCGAGCGCGGCATCCCGGTGGTGCACCGCTCGGACGCGCTGGCCGCGCTGATGGGCGGCCGCCGGGCGCTGGCGGTGGCCGGTACGCACGGCAAGACCACCACCACCTCGATGCTCGCGGTCAGCCTGGCCGAGCTGGGCCTGGCACCCTCGTACGCGATCGGCGGCGACCTGGACGTGCCGGGCTCGAACGCCCACCACGGAGCCGGCGAGATCTTCGTGGCGGAGGCGGACGAGAGCGACCGCAGCTTCCACAAGTACGCGCCCGAGGTGGCGATCATCCTCAACGTGGAGCTGGACCACCACGCCAACTACGCCTCGATGGACGAGATCCACGACTCCTTCGAGACCTTCGTCGGCCGGATCGTGCCCGGCGGCACCCTGGTGATCTCGGCCGACCAGGAGGGCGCCCGGGAGCTGACCGGCCGGGTGCGTGACCTGGCCGGCCTGCGGGTGGTGACCTACGGCGCGGCCGAGGACGCCGACGTCCGGGTGCTCGCGGTCCGCCCGCACGGGATGACCAGCGAGGTCACCGTGCTGATCGACGGCGCCGAGCTGACCTTCACCGTCTCGGTGCCTGGCCGGCACTACGCGCACAACGCGGTGGCCGCGCTGGCCGCCGGCGTCGCGCTGGGCGTCCCGGCGGCCGACCTGGCCAAGGCGCTCGGCGCCTACACCGGGGTCCGGCGGCGGCTGCAGCTCAAGGGCGAGGCCGGTGGCGTCCAGGTGATCGACTCCTACGCGCACCACCCGACCGAGATGGTGGCCGACCTGGAGGCGATCCGGGAGGCCACCGAGGGCCGGGTGCTGGTGGTCTTCCAGCCGCACCTGTTCAGCCGGACCCAGCAGCTGGCCGAGGAGATGGGCCGGGCGCTGGCGCTGGCCGACGCCTCGGTGGTGCTGGACATCTACCCCGCCCGGGAGGACCCGATCCCCGGCGTCACCAGCGAGCTGATCATCGACGCGGCCCGCCGGGCCGGGGCCGACGTCCGGGCCGAGCACGCCTTCGCCGCCGCTCCCGGGGTGCTGGCCGGGCTGGCCCGTCCCGGTGATCTGCTGCTCACCATGGGCGCCGGTGACGTGACCAACCTGGGGCCGGAAATCGTTGCGTGCCTCGCGGGCGTTGCACCCTCTGCCTGACCTTCTGGAGGAGTGAGCCGTGAGTTACGAGATCGAGAAGACCGACGCCGAGTGGCGCGAGCAGCTCAGCCCCGCCGAGTACCACGTACTGCGCGAGGCCGGGACGGAGCGTCCGTTCGTCGGTGAGTACACCGACACCAAGACGGTCGGTGTGTACGGTTGCCGAGCCTGCGGGGCCGAGCTGTTCAGCAGCGAGACCAAGTTCGACAGCCACTGCGGTTGGCCGTCCTACTACTCGCCGCTGGCCGAGGACCGGGTCCAGTACATCGAGGACAACACGCTCGGCACCCGCCGGGTCGAGGTCCGCTGTGCCCGCTGCGGCGGTCACCTGGGCCACGTCTTCGAGGGCGAGGGCTACGGCACCCCGACCGACCAGCGGTACTGCATCAACAGCATCTCGCTGACGCTGCGTCCGGCGGAGTAGTCCGCCCGAGGGCCCGGGGCGTACGCCGCCCCGGGCCTTCTGCGTACCCGCACCCCGTGCCAGACTTGATCAACAGTCAGGTGGGGGAAGGGACGGTCATGGCCAGGCAGCGGAGCCACGGGGTACTGGCCATGATCGCCGAGGCGCAGCGCCAGCAGGCCCGCGAACAGGAGGCCAGGCACCGGGCCGCGGCCGCCGCGCAGCGGCAGTCGGAGCGGGATCGGCGGGAGGCGCAGCGGGCCGCCGCCCAGGGTGAGCGCGCTGCCCTGCGGGCGTACCAGCAGGGGCGGGAGGCCGATGCCGCCCGCCGGACGGCGGAGCTGGACGACCAGGTGGCCCGGCTCCGGGCGGTGCTGGCCACCGGCCTGGCCGGCCGGCCGTTCCGGCTGACGGAGCCCCAGCTTCCGTTCCGGCCGCCGCCGTTCGACCCCGGGCCGCTCGGCCTGCCGGTGCCGATGCCGGACCAGGGCCGCTACCTGGTGCCGCCGCCGACCGGCATGCAGGCCCTGAATCCGGTCGCCCGGCAGCAGTACGACCAGCAGGCGGCCCAGGCCAGGGCGCACTTCGAGCAGGACTGGTACCGGGCCAGGCAGGCCGAGGACGAGCGGCTGCGCCGGCTGGCGGACTACCGGGCGCAGTACGACGCCTGGGTGGCGGAGAACCACCGGCTGGCCGCCGACCGGGCCCGGCMGGCGGCCCGGCTCACCACCGACCTGGCCACCGGTACGCCCGACGCGGTGGTGGAGCTGTTCGAGACGGTGCTGCGGGCCGGGGAGGACTGGCCTGCCGACTTCCCGTGCGACGGCGTCATCGGCTGGGACCGGCCGGGCCGTCAACTGGTGGTGGACTGGGAGCTGCCGGGCCCCGACTGCATCCCGGCGGTGTCCCGGGTGCGCTACGTGAAGAGCGACGACCGCGAGGCGGAGGTCGCCAGGCCGGCCGGCGAACGCAAGGCGCTCTACCGTGAGCTGCTGGCCCAGTGCGCGCTGCGGCTGCTCGCCGAGCTGTTCCGGGCCGATCAGAGCGGGCTGCTCGCCTCGGTGGTGTTCAACGGCTATGTCGAGGGCACCGATCCGGCCAGCGGACGGGACGAGCAGCGGTACCTGGTCGCGGTGACGGTCCGTCGGGAGGACTTCCGGGCGGTCGCGCTGGACCGGGTGGCCCCGGTCGACTGCCTGCTGGACGGGCTGCGCGGCCGGCTGTCGGCCCGGCCGGAGAAGCTGGAGCCGGTGCCCACCACCCGGCTGGCCGCCGAGGCCGACAGCTACGACGCCCGCCAGGAGGCCGCCGGGGACGATCCCGACCTGTTCGAGATGGACCCGATCGACTTCGAGCACCTGATCGCCGAGCTGTTCCGGCGGCGCGGCTTCCGTACCAGGACCACCGCCCGCAGCGGGGACCAGGGCGTCGACGTGATCGCCGAGGACCCGGACCCGGTGACGGGCGGTCAGATCGTCATCCAGGCGAAGCGCTACCGCCGGACGGTCGACCCGACCGCCGTACGCGATCTGGACGCCACCCGGGTCCACCACGGCGCCACCAAGGGCATCCTGGTCACCACCTCCGGTTTCGGCCCCGACTCGTACCGCTGGGTCGAGGGCAAGCCGCTGACCCTGGTGGACGGGCCGATGCTGGTCGGGCTGCTCAGGGAGCACGGCCTGGCCGGCCGCCTCGGCGGCACCCCGGCCGGGCCCGGGCAGTCCCCGGGGTCGGCCGATCCGACCGTGCTGCTGCCGGTGGACGGCTTCGGGCGGTCGGGGCAGGAGCCGACCGTGCTGCTTCCGCTGCCGGTCGAGCCGACGCCCGCGCCGGTCGAGCTGGAACCGGTCATGCCTGAGCCGGTCGAGCTGCTGCCCGGGCAGAACGCGCCGCTGTCGGAGCGGGCGGCGGCCGAGCTCTCGGTACGCTTCGACTCCACCGGGCCCGAGACCGACCTGACCCTACTGCTGCTCACGGCCGACGGCACGGTCCGCGACGACCAGGACTTCGTCTTCTACCACCAACCCACCGCCGCCGACGGCGCGGTGACCCTGGGTCCGAAGGAGCAGACCGGCCCGGACGGGCACGGCGAGAGCGCCACGGTCCGGTTGGCCGCACTGCCGACGGCGGTGGAACGGGTGGCGGTCTCGGTCACCATGGACGCCGACGGCACGGCGACCTGCGGCGAACTCCGCGCGGCCCGGCTGTCGGTGAGCGCGGCGGACGGCGCGGCCTGGACGTTCCGGCCGCCGGCCGACCCGGAGGTCTCGGCGATGCTGGTCGCCGAGTTCTACCGGCACCGGGGCGGCTGGAAGCTCCGCGCCGTCGGCCAGGGCTGGTCCGGCGGCCTGGCGGGCCTGGCCCGCGCCCACGGGGTGGACGTCGGCTGACCCGCCGGGGCCGGGGCCTCAGATCTCCTTGGTGTACGCCCACTCGCTCGCGCAGCGCCGGTAGCCGAGCCAGTCGTTGACGGCCAGCATCGGCGCGTTGGTGGCGTCGTTGTTGGTGTACGCGTCGGTGCAGCCCCGGGCCAGCGCGCGGTGCAGCGAGTCGGTCTTGGCCAGCTTGGCCAGGCCACGGCCCCGGTAGGCCGCGACGGTGGTGGTGAAGGCGGACCAGTAGCGGGTGGCGCCGTCCGAGTGCACGGCGCTGAACGCGACCGGGCGGCCGTCCGCCACCACGACGGTGGTCAGTTCGCGGTCGAGGTCGGGACGCTCCCAGACCTCCTCCAGCCACTCCTCGTAGCCCAGGTCGGACATGTCGACGTCGCCCGGCTCGTCCTGGGTGCCCTCGACGTCGACCCGGTAGAGCGGTCGCGGGTCCTCGAGGTAGTCGGCGGCGGTGCGCAGCTCGACCCCGGCGGGCAGCTCCGGCACCGGGGGCAGACCCGCCGTCAGGTCCAGGTGGGCGAAGTGGGCGCTGCGGCCGCGCTCGAAGCCGTGCTTCTCGGCGAAGGCGACGGCCGTGGGTTCGTCGTCCACCCAGGCCCGGATCAGGGTGACCCCGTGCTCGGCCAGGTGCTGTTCGGCGACCGCCAGCATGGCCGTCGCGACGCCCTTGCCCCGGGCCTCCGGGTTGACGCTCAGGTTGGCGAAGCCCTGGCCCTTGGTGCTGCTGAACGCGTGCACGCCGACCCGGCCCGAGCCGACCACCTCGCCGTCCAACTCGCCCACCAGCAGCCGGTAGTGCTGCTCGGGGGTGGCACTGGCGACCAGGTGGCGGACGGCCTCCGGGGTCATCAGCAGGTGCGGGCGGCCGGCGCTGTAGGAGGCGGCAGCGGCCTCGGCGTCGGAGGGGCGGAAGTCACGGATGATCAGTGTCATAGGAGGCTCACGGTAAGGTGCCGTCCGCCCGTCGGCCACTGAATATTGGGCCGCCCCTCCGGCAACTGGGGAGTGGATGAAGGAGCGGCGTTGGGGTGCGTGGCTCGGCGGTGCCGAGGAGGGAGTAGCAGCGGAGCTGCGGCGACCGACGAGAAGCCGGCGAGGCGCGTGCCCCGGCGTCGCGACGCCACTCCCCAGTTGCCGGAGGGGCGTCACTGAAGAAAGCTCAAGTTCAGCTCTGAGAATGCCTTTCCCGGGTTGGCATCGAACGCCCGGGGATACACCCTCTAGCAACGGGACGGCGCGCGAGGACGCCGCCGGTTCCGTCCGAAACCCTCACCTCCGCCGGACTCTCCGGCGAGCCCTCCGAAGGGGGCGTCAGATGACATCTGCTGCACTCGGAGTCGGCCTCGGCTGGCGCTCCGAGATCGACACCCTGGTGGAGCGGCTGCCCGGCCTGGACTGGGTCGAGGTGGTCGCCGAGAACCTCTGCCCGGACGACCTCAGGGACGGCCGGCTGCCCGAGTCGCTCCGGGTCCTGCGCGAGCGCGGCGTCCAGCTGGTCCCGCACGGGGTCGCGCTCGGCCTCGGCGGGGCCGAGCTCCCGGACCGGGCCCGGCTGGAGCGGCTCGCACTGACCGCCGGCGCGCTCGGCGCACCGCTGGTCACCGAGCACCTGGCGTTCGTCCGGGCGGGCGGCCGGGAGGCCGGGCACCTGCTGCCGGTGCCCCGCTCCCGGGACGCGCTGCGGGTGATCGCGGAGAACGTCCGGATCGCCCAGCAGGAGCTGCCCGTGCCGCTCGCGCTGGAGAACATCGCGGCCCACTTCAGCTGGCCCGAGGACGAGTTGACCGAGGGCGAGTTCCTGGCCGAGCTGGTCGAACGGACCGGCGTCCGGCTGCTGATCGACGTGGCCAACCTGCACACCAACCGGGTCAACCTCGGCCTGGACGTGGCCGCCGAGCTGGACCGCCTCCCGCTGGAGGCGCTCGCCTACGTGCACGTCGCGGGCGGCGTCGAGCGGGACGGCGTCTGGCACGACACCCACGCCCACCCGGTCACCGAACCGGTGCTGGCCGTACTGGCCGAACTGCGCGCCCGGGCCGTACCGCCCGGCGTACTGCTGGAGCGGGACGACAACTTCCCGCCGCCCGCCGAGCTGGCGGGCGAACTGGACGCGATCCGCCGGGTCCTGGAAGGGGCGCCGCACCATGTCTGAGCACGACGAGTACCTGATCAGGACCGGCGATCCGGACCTGGTGGTGGCCCGCGCCGCACTGGCCGGGCGGCAGAGCGAACTGCTCACCGCCCTGGTGGCCGGAGGGCCGGTCCCGGCCGGGTTCGACGAACGGCAGGTCCGGATCCAGATCCACGGCCTGGCCGCCAAACGCCGCGACACCGTGGCCCGGGTCGACCCCGCACTGGAGCTGATCCTCGGTCACGAGTACGGCCCGCTCTTCCTGCGCTACGCCGCCACCCACCCGATGGCCGACGGCTACCGGGCCGACGCCCGCCGCTTCGCCGACTGGGCCCTCACCGCCGAACCCACCGCCGGCTGGCGCGCCGCCCTGGAACGCCACCTCCGCCCGAAGGACCCGTCCCACCGCCGCTGGTGGCGCCGGTAGCCGCCCGGGCCGTGGCACGTGAACGAGACGCAACACCTGAGCACCGAGATACGGGGGAAAGTCCATGTGGTACACCGAGTTCGCCTTCGCGGCCGGCGCCCAACTGCTGGCCGGCTTCAACGCGTCGTCCGCCCTGCGCCGCCTGCGGCACGTGCCGCAGCCCCAGGGTCTGCCCGGCCGGGGTCTGCCGCTGCTGGAGACCGCCTTCCTGGCGGGCGGCCCGGCCCGGGTGGCCGACACCGTGGTGGTCCGGATGCAGCAGGAGGGCCGGCTGATCGTCTCCCGCTCCGGCCAGGTCACCGTGACCGACCGGAACGCCCGGGACGCCGTCGAGGCGGTGCTGATCACCGCAGCGGGCGCGTACGGACGAGCCGAACTGTCCACGCTGCGGCGCACCGTGAGCCGCAGTGAGCACGTCCAGCGGATCGGGGACGGCCTGGCCGCCCGAGGTCTGATGCGGCGTCCGGAGCTGTACCGGAAGGCGGTGAACGCCCGGCACCTGCTCTGGTTCGCCCAGGTCGCGGTGATCGTCCTCGGGGTGGTGTCCGCGTTCCAGTGGTTCGGGGCCTCCGTCAAGGAGCAGGGCACCGAGATCGCGCCGTTCTTCCCGTTCCTCGGCCTGCTGCTGGTCGGCCTGTTCTGGCTGGCCGCCACCCGCCCCGAACGGAGCCGGATCACCCCGGCGGGGGTCAGGCAGCTGGAGCTGATGCGGACCGGCTCGCGCCCGTGGGAGCCGCACGACCTGGCGCTGATCGGCGGCGCAGCGGTGCTCGGCGCCCTGGCGCTGGAGGGCGTGGTCACGCTGGAGGACGAGGAACTGCAGGCGGCCCTGACGGCCCGTCCGGTGCTGGGCTCGTCCTCCGGCGGCTCCAGCAGCTCCAGCGGTGACTCCGGCAGCTCGGCCACCTGGTGCTCCTCGGGCGACCCGGGCAGCTCCGGTGACTCCGGCTCCTCGGGAGGCTGCGGTTCCTCGTCCAGCTGCGGTTCCTCGAGCAGCAACAGCTGCGGCTCGTCCAGCAGTTCCTCCAGCTGTGGCTCCTCCAGCAGCTCCAGTTGCGGTTCGTCGAGCAGCAGCTGCGGGGGCGGCAGCAGCTGCGGAAGCTGACCAGGTGACACCCACGGGGGGGATGATCCACATGCAGTACGTCGAACTCGCCGTCGCAGCCGGGCTGGTGGCCGTCAGCGGCCTCTGGTCCACGGCCGCCAACCATCGGCTGCGGCACCCGAAGAACCCGCAGCGGACGCCGCAGAACGGGCTGCCACTGCTCGAGGCGGCCTACCTGGCCGGCGGCCCGGCCCGGGTCGCGGACACCGTGCTCGCCCGGATGGAGCAGGAGGGCCGGCTGATCGTCCCGCGCTCGGGCCAGGCCACCCTGACCGACCGCACCTCGCACGATCCGGTCGAGGCCGATCTGATCCGGGTGGTCGGCCCGACCGGGCGGGCCCACCCGGCCACCCTGCGACGGGCGGTGCTGACCAGTCGCCACCTACGCCTGATCGACCGGCGGTTGACCGACCGGGGCCTGCTCCACCGGCCTCGCCAGCTGCGGGCAGCGGTCCGTGCGAACCGACTGCTGCTGGGCGCGGTCGGCCTCGGGGCCGCGCTCGGGGCGGTCGCCGTCACCCGGCGGCTGCTCGCCCCCGGCGACGGCCTGCTGCCACTGCTCGCCTTCCTGGTCCTGCTGCCCGCCGGACTGCTCTGGCAGCGCCGGACCGCCCCCGGCCGGGGGCGGATCACCCGGACCGGCCGCGAGCAGCTGGAGCACCTGCGCGCCGGCACCGCCCGCCCAGCCCCTCACCCGGTCCCCGGCCGGGCCGCAGCTGGCCGCAGGGCCGCGCGCCCCAGCACCGCGCCACTCGGCTCGGCGCCGAACGCGGGCGAGCAACTCGGTGTGGCCATCGCCGAGTTGGTCCTGTACGGCACCCTGGCGGAGGACCCCGCCGACTGGTCGGCGGACCTGGACGGGACGACCTACGGCGACAGCGGCTCGTCGTACTCCGGGGGCGCCGACAGCTGCGGCTCCGGCGGGGGCGGCGACTGACCCGGCCACCCGGTCCGGGGCCCGCCCACGGACCGGACGGACAGTCACAGTTCGGTACCGCAGTCCGGGAATCCTTTCCTTTGACACAGGTACCGGTCTAGAACAAGGGCCATGTGGTTGCTCCTGCTCGCCCCTGCCCTGCTCGCGGCCGTACTCTCCTGCCTGCGGCTGGTCCGGGCCGCAGCCACCGCGGACTCGCTGACCGGGCCGGCCCGTTCGCACCCCGTGGACCCGGTCGGGGTCGGCCTCTACGAAACCGCCTACCTGGCCGGCGGCCCGGTCCGGGTGGTCGAGCTGGCCCTGGTGCTGATGACCGGCCGGGGGCGGCTGCACCTGGCGCACACCGGCTGGACCTCGGTGGTCGATCCGCACGGCCGGAGCCGTCTGGAGCGGGCCCTGATCACCGCGATCGGCCCCGAGGGGCAGAGCCGCACCGGCGAGCTCCGGGACCGGCTGGCGGCGCACCCGATCGTGCTGGAGATCGGCGGACGGCTGGTCCAGGCCGGTCTGGCGACCCCGCCGATGGTCCGGGAGCGGACCCTGCTGGCGGTCCGTCAGGTCCGGCAGGCCCTGCTGCTGTCGGTCGCGCTGCTCGGCGCCGCGCTGGCCGTGGCCGCTCCCGGCACCGGTGACGCCGGGTCGGCGGTGGCCTGGTTCTCGCTGCCGATCATCCTGACCAGCGGCACCCTGCTGATGGCCCGGGTGGACGTCCACCCGTACACCCGCTGGGCCACCCCGGCCGGCCAGGACCTGCTGAACGCCGCCCGCCTCCCGCACCAGGCCGGCGACCCCACCGAGCCGCCCCCCGGCCTGCCCGACGCGGCCGAACGCGAACTCCTCACCGCCGTCGCCGTGGTGGGCCCGGCCGCGCTGCCGGACGCCCGGCTGCGGGCGGCGCTGCGCAACTGAACGCCCCCCGCACGCTCCTGACAGGAACCCCGTGGAAGCAGTGACCCCGAAGCTCGCCGACCTGCTCCGCCGCCGCCGGCTCCGGCGGCTGCCGACCGCCTGGTACACCTCGGGCCGGCCGGGCCGGGCGGACTGGCTGGCGGGCGGCTGGGCCGCACCCGGGCTGGTGATCAGCGGGCTGGCCAGTGGGCTGCAGGCACTCAGGACCTCCGACGGCCAGGTCGCCTGGAGCTGGCCGGCGCCGCAGTGGGCCGAGCTCACCGCGATGTCCGACCGTCCGGTCGACGGGGTGGCGGTGGCGGTGCTGGCCAAGGAGGACAGCACCCACGAAGGCACCACGGCGGTCGGCATCGAGGTCGGCTCCGGCAAGGAGCTCTGGGCGTACCGGCTGCCCGTCGAGCGGCCCTACCTGAACGGCCGGGACTTCTGGGACGACCCCGCCAGGCGGACGCTGGCGCTGGTGCCGGGGCGGGCCGTGCTGCAGGTCGGCCAGTGGGCGGTGACCCTTGACCTGCGGACCGGCAGGCCGCTGCAACCGCCATGGGCCGGCGGCGACTCCGCCGCCTTCGACGTGCTGGCGTCCGGCCGGGACGTCTACCAGGTCAAGCACACCGAACGGACGATCCTGATCCGCCGGCTCGACCTGGAGCGGGGCGGAGTGCTGGAGGAGACCCCGGTGCCGTTCGACGGCCGGGTGAAACAGGTCCGGGTGATGAACGGCGCCCCGCTCGCCCTCGCGGTCACCGGAGCCGGTGTCCACGCGCCGGACGACGTACTGCTGCTGTGCGACGCCGAGGGCCGGGTGTCGGCCCAACACCAGCTGTCCGGAAAGGAGTTCGACCTGGTCCTGGACCACAGCAGGCTGCTGCGACCGGACGGTCCGGTGGTGCCGGCGGGCGACCTGCTGCTGATCCCGACCCGCCCGAGGTACGGGAGCGACCTGTACGTGACGGCTTTCGACAGCACGGACGGTACGGTCCGGTGGACCTGGAAGTCGCAGGGCCGGCTGCTCGGCCTGCTGCCGGCCGGGGACTCGGTGCTGGCGCTCCACCACCACGTACCCCCGCCGGCCGAGCCCGACGATCCGAGCGTGCCTCGGACGCCCACCCGGGTGACCCTGCTGGACCGGGCCACCGGACGCGTGCAGGCCCGACGCCGTTTCGGGGACTACAGCTCGGACTGCCTGTCGTTCCTCGACGGCACCCGGCTGATCCAGCTGAACACCTTCCGGGGCAGTGCCTCGGCCGTCGAACTCCGCTAGCCGACCCGCCCCGTGGGCCGGACCCGGTCACCCCGGGCCCGGCTCACCGCGATCAGGCCAGGCCGTTGAGCAGGTCCGCGATCGGCTTGCGACGGCCGGTGTAGAACGGGACCTCCTCGCGGACGTGCAGCCGGGCCCGGGACGGGCGCAGGTCGCGCATCAGGTCGACGATCCGGTGCAGCTCGTCCGCCTCGAAGGCGAGCAGCCACTCGTAGTCGCCGAGCGCGAACGAGGCCACCGTGTTGGCCCGCACGTCGGGGTAGCCCCGGGCCATCTTGCCGTGCTCGGCGAGCATCGCGCGCCGCTCGTCGTCCGGCAGCAGGTACCACTCGTAGGAGCGCACGAACGGGTACACGCAGATGTACTCGCGCGGCTCCTCGTCGGCGAGGAACGCCGGGATGTGCGACTTGTTGAACTCGGCCGGGCGGTGCAGCGCCATGTTCGACCAGACCGGCTCCAGCCGGCGGCCGAGGGCGGTGCGGCGGAAGCGGTTGTACGCCTCCTGGAGGTCGTCCGAGTCCTCGGCGTGCCACCAGATCATCAGGTCCGCGTCGGCCCGCAGGCCGGAGACGTCGTAACTGCCGCGCACCGTGACGTCCTTGGCGGCGAGCTGCGCGAACAGCTCGTCGACCTCGGCGGCCAGCGCGGTCCGGTCCTCGGGCAGCTCGGTCTTGAGCTTGAACACCGACCACATGGTGTAGCGGATGACCTGGTTGAGGTCGCGGGCCTTCTTCTTCGCGGGCTGCTGTTCAGTGGACTCAGTCATGCGCCCATTCTCCCTTCCCTGACGGGCGCACCGGCGCCCGGGGTCAACACCTCGTTGACGGCGCGCCGGGCGCTGGCGACACAGGCCGGGATGCCCACCCCGTCGTACGCCGCGCCACAGACGGCCAGACCGGTCCCGGCCACCGCCGCCCGGATCCTGGCCACCCGGTCCAGGTGCCCGACCGGGTACTGCGGCAGACCGCCGGCCCAGCGGGTCACCGCGCTGTCGTACGGCTTCGCGTGCAGGCCGACCGCGTCGGCCAGGTCGGCCAGCGAGCGGGTCACCAGCTCCTGGTCCGAGAGACCGAGCGCGGCCTCCTCCCGGTGCCGGCCGAGCGAGGTACGGAGCAGGAAGCTGTCCGGCGCCGAACGCTCCAGCCAGCCCCACTTGTTGGAGGAGAAGGTGGACGCCTTGATCTGCCGGCCGTCCACCGGCGGTACCAGGAAGCCGCTGCCGGTCAGCCCGGCGTCCAGGTCGGCCCGACGGAACGCCATCGTCACCAGGGCCATACCGGCGTACTCCACCGTGCCCAACTCGGCTGCCGCACCCGGGACTTCGGCCGCCATCAGCTTCGCCGCCTGCGGGGCCGGCACCGCCAGGATCACCGCGTCGGCGTGCAGCACCTCGCCGTTGCTGACGATCAGCCAGCCCTCGGGAGTGCGGCGCAGCTCCTGGACCGGACTGTCGGTACGCAGCTCGGCCCCGTTCTTCCGGCAGGCCGCCGCGACCGCCTCCGGGAGGGTGCCCAGACCGCCGCGCAGGCCCTGGAAGACCGGGCCGCCGCTGCTCGGACGGGCGATCAGTTCGCGCACCCCGGCGGCCAGCGAACCGCCCCGCTGCGCGATCGGCAGCAGCGCCGGGACGGCCGCGCGCAGCGAGATCTCGTCCGCATGCCCCGCGTACACCCCGCCGAGCAGCGGCTCCACCAGCCGGTCCACCACCTCACGACCCAGCTTCGCCGCCACGTACGCCCCGATCGAGACGTCCGCCGCGACCTCGGCCTCGCCTTCCTGCCCGGCCCGCGCCACGCCCTCGGCGGTGAGCACCCCGGACTCCGCAAGCGCCGTCAGATCCCCCGGCACTCCCATCAACTGCCCACCGGGCAGCGGCCGCAGGGCACCTCTGGTCCAGATCGCCGCCTTCGCCGTACTCGGCGGTTCCAACTCCCCCGCCAGCCCGACCTCCCGGGCCAGCTCCACCGCCTCCGGCCGCCGCGCGAGCATCGACTCGGCCCCGAGGTCCACCCGGACCCCACCGACCTCGCCGCCCTGCAACTTCCCGCCCAGCCGCCCGCTCGCCTCCAGCAGGGTGACCTTCGCCGCCCCACTCGCCAGCCACGCCGCGGTCAGCCCCGCGATACCGCCACCGATCACCACGACCCGCGTCTCTGCCATGTCCCGCAGTCTCGCAGAGCCGTCGCAAAACCCATCAATCAGGGCGTCGCCCGGTCGGCAGAGCATCGAGATCCACAGTGACCGGGAACGGCACCGGCCGCTTCAGCTCGCCCCGGAAGATCCCCACCGGCACGTAGCCGCCGGTCGGCACGTCGAGCTCGTAGACATGGACCACCGGCAGGTCTCCCTCCCGCTCGACCAGCCAGTAGTGACCGATGCCCGCCTCGGCGTACCTGCGGAGCTTCACGGTGCGGTCCCGGTCTGCCGACTCCGGCGACTCGATTGCGCCGGTCCAGTCGAATCACTCCGGCACGCTCGACGACTGCCCCCACCGGTACCGACAGGCGCAGCGCGGACATCAGCGCCGCCACCACCCGACTGTGCCAGTCAGACTCCGGAATCAGCTCGAAAACCAGTGCCCCGTGGATCAGTTCGGTGCGCCGGGGTGCCGCGGTCAGACGGTCGAGGTCCTCCGCGAACCAACCTTCCTCGCGCGGTGGGTACATCCAGTCGGACAGCACGCTCATGGCTTCAGGGTGGCACAGGAGCAGGACGCCGCTGAGCGGACAGGGTGCGGCGCCCGCTGACCGCAACGCGACCGGCCCGTGACCGAGTTGCGATCACCGGAGCGGATCCCGGTCGGGCCGCCGTGCGTCCAAGGCAGGACGACAGCGGTTCAGGGAGGGATTCGGACCATGACAGGCACGGGGTACGGAAGACGGCGGGCGGCTCTGGCGGTGGCGGGGGCGGCCACTGCGGCGGCGGTGCTGCTGAGCGGGTGCGGGGCGGGCCAGGACAGCGGCGGGAAGGCCACGGCGGCGGACGCGGTCGCGCCGCAGGCGCAGACCCAGAAGATGGCCGAGGGCGGGGCAGCCCCGGCGACTGCGGGCGACGCCAAGCCGGGAGCGGGCGGGGCCTCTGCCGCACCTGCGGGGACGACGGAGGCCACGGCCCCCCGGCTGATCGCGTACACGGCTCAGCTCTCGCTGCGCAGCAAGGAGATGGCCAGGACGCTGGAGCAGGCCCGCAGCCTGACCACGGCAGCCGGCGGCTACGTCGCGGGCGAGCAGCTCGGCGGCGGCAAGGGCGGGGACGGGAAGACGGGGGACGGCGGCGCGACCGACGCGCGGCTGACGCTCAAGGTGCCGTCGGCGGCCTACCAGCAGAGCCTGGACCGGCTGGCCGGGCTGGGCGAGGTGCTGGCCCGGAGCAGCCAGGCGGACGACCTGAGCCAGCAGGTGGCCGACGTGGAGAGCCGGCTGAAGACCCAGCAGGCCAGCGTGGACCGGGTCAGGAAGCTGATGGCGGAGGCCAAGACGCTGGGTGAGGTGGTCTCGCTGGAGAGCGAACTGAGCCGTCGCGAGGCCGAGTTGGAGTCACTGCAGCAGCGTCAGCAGGGACTCTCGGCGCGTACCTCGCTGTCCACCATCACGCTCCAGGTGTACGCCGAGAGCGGCCCGGCGCCGTCGGTGGCGGCGAAGCACGAGGCGGGCTTCTGGGGGTCGATCGGCAACGCGCTGGGCGGCGGCTGGGACGTCCTGGTGGCGATCGTCCGCGGCCTGCTGATCGCGATCGCGGCGTTCGCGCCGTTCCTGCTGGTGCTGGCCCCGGTCGGCGGGCTGCTCTGGTGGCTGCGCCGCCGCGCCGGATCCCGGCCTGCCGCACCCGCTGCACCTACTGCACCCGCTGCACCGATCGCACCGTTCGCTCCGGCGGATCCGCCGGCCACCGAGCAGCAGCCCCAGGAGTGACCGAAGCCCCGCCCGCCGGCCCGTCCAGCACCTCGCGGGCCTTGGCCTCCACCACGGAGGTGGGGGCGAACAGCACCGCCGGGTCGAGGTTGCCCTGCAGCGCCTTGCCGGGGCCGACCCGCTCGGCGGCCACGTCCAGCGGCACCCGCCAGTCGACGCCGACCACGTCGGCACCGGCCTGGCCGAGCAGGCCGAGCAGCTCGCCGGTGCCGACCCCGAAGTGGATCCGCGGCACGCCGTACCCGGCGACCGCGTCGAACACCTTGGTGCTGGCGGGCATCACCGAGCGGCGGTAGTCCTCGGGCGCGAGCGCGCCGACCCAGGAGTCGAACAGCTGGACCGCCGAGGCGCCCGCCTCGATCTGGATCTTCAGGAACATCGAGGTGATGTCGGCGAGCCGGTCGACCAGCGCGGCCCACAGCTCGGGGGCGCCGTACATCATCGCCTTGGTCTTCTCGTGGCTCTTCGACGGGCCGCCCTCGACCAGGTAGCTGGCCAGCGTGAACGGGGCGCCGGCGAAGCCGATCAGCGGGGTCGAGCCGAGCTCGTCCACCAGCAGGCCGACCGCCTCGGTGATGTACGGCATGTCGGACGGCTCCAGCGGGCGCAGCCGCTCCAGGTCCGCGAAGCTGCGGATCGGGTCGGCGATCACCGGGCCGACGCCGGGCTTGATGTCCACGTCGATGCCGACCGCCTTGAGCGGCACCACGATGTCGCTGAAGAAGATCGCCGCGTCCACCTTGTGCCGGCGGACCGGCTGCAGGGTGATCTCCTTGACCAGCTCGGGCCGCATGCAGGAGTCGAGCATCGGGATGCCCTCGCGCACCTTCAGGTACTCGGGGAGGGAGCGGCCGGCCTGGCGCATGAACCAGACCGGGGTGTGCGGCACCGGCTCCCGACGGGCGGCACGCAGGAATGCGGAGTCGTACGCGGCGCCACGGCGCGCGGCGGGCTGACCGGACTGGGCTGCGGTTGTCTCACTCACGCCCAAATCTTCGCACGCGTCCCCGGCCCGGCCGCCACCAGCCGGTCGTGGCTTCCTCCAGGACCGACCTGCGGCTCCGAGGCCCCCAACTGCCGGTCGGTCCAAGGCACGATCGGACAACCGTCACGCCACACCGGCCGAAATCACTCGGAATGCGGGCCCGGCCGACCTAGGCTCTCGGTCATGGCAGCGGTCGGCGGGCACCCCGCACAAGGTGGCGGAACAGGCAAGGAGTCGGCGCCGATCGAGTTCCGCGATGCGGTCGAGGCGCTGGCGGGCGCGAGGTTGCGCCCCGAGATCGAGATCTCCCCCGCTCCGGCACCACGGCGGATGGCCCCGTTCACGTACGCGGTCACCGCGACGGTCGAGGTGGACGGCGAGGAGCTGGCCGACGGCCGGCTGGTGCTGCTCTACGACCCGGCCGGACAGGACGCCTGGAACGGCGAGTTCCGGCTGGTCTCGATGACCAGGGCCGAACTGGAACCGGAGATGGCGGGCGACCCGATGCTCTCGGACGTCGGCTGGGCCTGGCTGACCGACGCACTGGACGCGCACGGCGCCGGGTACGTCGAGCCGAGCGGCACCGTGACCCGGTGCGCCTCCCAGTACTTCGGCGGTCTCGGCGACCGGGAGCCGTCCACCGAGATCGAGATCCGGGCCTCCTGGACACCCTCCGACGGCCGGTTCGACCGGCACCTGGCCGCCTGGGCCGACCTGCTCTGCGTCTGCGCGGGTCTGCCGCCGACCACACCGGCGCCGCTCTCGCTGCCCGACGTGCCGTCACTCGGCGGAGTGGTCCCGATGCCCGCCCGGCGCCGTCCGCGCTCCCACTGACACCTCGCGCTCTCCCCTCCAGGGGTGTTTCGGCCGCGGACCGGCCGAACACCACCCTCAGGACTGACAGGGCGTGACTTGTGCTGCGCGGACTGTCAATTGACTGCCCGAAGCCGGTCGTCCGAGCACCGAACGCGACCGATTTCGTTCGATTTCAGGGCATGTCGTATCAGTCACCTGCGCGATTTGTCCGTATTGTTACTCACCAGATCGTGATCTTTCGCTAAAGCCGGGCACTGATGATGCCGAAGGTGTCTGTGACCCTTTCCAAACGCGGAACGCTCCGACCGCCCCCATCGGGGTTCCGTCCGCCACTCCCCCAGGAGGCACGGTGTCGGTCCTTCTCGAACACCCCGCAAGCGTGGTCGCCTACCGTCCGACGAAGCCCACCGCCATGGTGGTCATCGCTGATCCCCGCGTCCGAAACACCGTCACCCGGCACCTCTGGGCGCTCGGTGTCCGGGACGTCATCGAGGTCTCCTCCATCGCCGAGGCCCGCCCCCGGGTCTCGACCCCGCGTGACATCTGCGTCGCCGACGTCCACCTCCCGGACGGCTCCGGCCTGACCATCCTGGCCGAGACCAGGGCCGCAGGCTGGCCCAACGGCCTGGCCCTCTCGGCCGCAGACGACATCGGCGCCGTGCGCAGCGCGCTCGCCGGTGGCGTCAAGGGCTACGTCGTCACCGGTACCCGGACCAACGTGGCCATGCCCGGCCGCCCCGGGCTGCCGATCGGCGCCGGTGGCCTGGCCGGCCGGATGCGGCGTCCCGGCATGCCGGGGATGCCCGGTGCGGCCGGAGCTCCGGGCGCGCCCGGTGTCCCCGGGGCGCCGGGAGTCCAGCCGACCACCTACCGGGAGCTCTCCGGCCGCGAGGTCGAGGTGCTCCGGCTGGTCGCCGAAGGCCAGTCCAACAAGGCGATCGGCGTCGCCATGGGCCTCTCCGCGCTCACCGTGAAGAGCCACCTGGCCCGGATCGCCCGCAAGCTGGGCACCGGCGACCGGGCCGGCATGGTGGCGGTGGCGCTGCGCACCGGCATCATCCACTGAGCCCTGGTCAGCCGACACTCCGTCAGCCGACCCACGGCCCGGAAGCATCGCAGGTGGTGGCCCGGAGGAACGTTTCCTCCGGGCCCCTGCCTTTGGCACGTGGCCGGGCATCTACGGTCAGGGGCTCGGGGAACTGCGAGGAGATCTGGCGTGCGGGTAACTGCCAAAGTGCCTGAACCACTTACGTACGGATCACCTTTTCAAGGTCGGCGTCGCAGTTCCCCGAGCCCCTGATGGCTGATGCCCGGAGTGCAGTGACCGAGCCACGGAGGGCCCTGGCATATGTCCGGAAGCGGGCTGACCAGTCCGCGGACCTTCCGGTGTGCGGGTACCGTCGTACCCTTGGTGGGTGACCGACGCCGTAGCCATCCCAGAAGAGACAGCCCCGGTCCCGCTCCTCGAACCGAGGGAGGGGCTCCCGCCCGTCGTGGTGGACGAGATCGCGCTGGCCGCGACCGTCGCCGCCTTCGCGGCGGGTACCGGCCCGGTTGCTGTCGACGCCGAGCGGGCCTCCGGCTACCGCTACGGCCAGCGTGCCTATCTGATCCAGCTCCGCCGGGCCGGTGCCGGCACCGCGCTGATCGACCCGATCGCCTGCCCCGACCTCTCCGGTCTCGGTGACGCACTGGCCGACACCGAGTGGGTGGTGCACGCCGCGTCCCAGGACCTGCCTTGCCTGGCCGAGGTCGGCATGAGGCCCCGGGAGCTGTTCGACACCGAGCTGGCCGGGCGGATCGCGGGCTTCCCCCGGGTCGGCCTGGGCCCGATGACCGAGAACGTGCTCGGCCTCTCGCTCGCCAAGGAGCACTCGGCGGTGGACTGGTCCACCCGCCCGCTGCCCGAGCCGTGGCTGCGCTACGCCGCCCTGGACGTCGAGGTGCTGGTCGAGCTGCGCGACGCACTCGAACAGGAGCTGGACGCCCAGGGCAAGCTCGACTGGGCGAAGGAGGAGTTCGCGTCGATCGTCGCGGCCCCCAAGCCCGCTCCCCGGACCGACCCGTGGCGCCGCACCTCCCAGCTGCACAAGGTCCGCCGCCGCCGCCAGCTGGCCGCGGTCCGCGAGCTCTGGCTGGCCCGCGACCGGATCGCCCGCGAGCGGGACGTCTCGCCCGGTCGGGTGCTCTCCGACGTGGCGATCGTGAACGCCGCGCTGGCGATGCCGCTGAACACGCCCGCGCTGCAGGCCGTCCAGGGCTTCGGCCCTCGGGTGAACCGTCGTCAGCTCGACCAGTGGATGGCCGCGTTGCAGATCGCCCGGGAGATCCCGGAGGCCGAGCTGCCGCCGTCCACCGCGCCGCACGAGGGTCCGCCGCCGCCGCGCGCCTGGGCCGAGAAGGACCCGATCGCGGCGGCCCGGCTCTCCGGAGCACGGGCGGCGGTCTCGGAGCTCGCCGAGCAGCACAACCTGCCGGCCGAGAACCTGATCACCCCCGACCTGGTCCGCCGGGTCTCCTGGGAGCCGCCGGTCGCGCCTGACGCCGCGTCCGTCGGCGCAGCCCTGCGGAAGCTCGGCGCGCGCCAGTGGCAGGTCGACCTGGTCGGGCCGGTGATCGCGGAGGCGTTCGTCAACGCTCGCGTTCCGGCTCCCCAGGAGTAGACGGCGAGAGTTACCGAGAGGGCAGCACGTGCAACTGGGTCACCGGACCCGGGTGCAGGTGCTGCCCTTCCGATTTCGCGCAGTTCCCCGCGCCCCTGGGTCGGCCGCACCCCAGTGATGGGGGACACATGGGGTGGCGGCTATGGGCAAGGTAGTTACCGGCGGGTAGCATGGCGGTTGAAGCAGAGCCGCTCCGTCATGGGACGTGGTCTGCCACCCAACGTCATGTCCCCTGGGAGGAGAGCCCCGTGCCTCGTACCTCGAGGGATGTCGTCTTCGTTGACGGCGTCCGCACCCCGTTCGGCAAGGCCGGCCCGAAGGGCATCTACCACGAGACCCGCGCCGACGACCTGGTCGTCAAGTGCATCCGTGAGCTGGTGCGCCGTAACCCGAGCCTGCCGACCGACCGGATCGACGAGGTCGCCATCGCGGCCACGACCCAGATCGGCGACCAGGGCCTGACCATCGGCCGGACCGCCGCTCTGCTGGCCGGTCTGCCGAAGTCCGTCCCCGGCTACTCCATCGACCGGATGTGTGCCGGTGCGCTGACCGCCGTCACCGCGACCGCGGGCGGCATCGCCTTCGGCGCGTACGACATCGTGGTCGCCGGTGGCGTCGAGCACATGGGCCGGCACCCGATGGGCGAGGGCGTGGACCCGAACCCGCGTTTCGTCTCGGAGAAGCTGGTCGACGAGTCCGCCCTGTTCATGGGGATGACCGCGGAGAACCTGCACGACCGGTTCCCGCACATCACCAAGGAGCGCTGCGACGCGTACGCGGTGCGCTCGCAGGAGAAGGCCGCCAAGGCGTACGCCAACGGCGACATCCAGCCGGACCTGGTGCCGATCACGATCCGCAACACCAACCCCGAGGCCGGCGAGACCGGCTGGGGCCTGGCCACCACGGACGAGCCGATGCGCCCGGGCACCAGCATGGAGTCGCTGGCCGGTCTGAAGACCCCGTTCCGCCCGCACGGCAACATCACCGCGGGCAACTCGGCCGGTCTGAACGACGGTGCGACCGCCTCGCTGCTCGCGGCCGAGGACGTCGCCGAGGAGCTCGGTCTCCCGGTCAAGATGCGCCTGGTGAGCTACGCCTTCGCGGGCGTCGAGCCCGAGGTGATGGGCATCGGCCCCGTCCCGGCGACCGAGAAGGCGCTGGCCAAGGCCGGTCTGACGATCGATGACATCCAGGCCTTCGAGGTCAACGAGGCGTTCGCCGTCCAGGTGATCGCGTTCCTCGACCACTACGGCATCGCCGACGACGACCCGCGCGTGAACCCGTACGGTGGCGCGATCGCCTTCGGCCACCCGCTGGCCTCCTCGGGCGTGCGCCTGATGAACCAGCTGGCCCGCAGCTTCGAGCAGCGCACCGACGTCCGCTACGGCCTGACCACCATGTGTGTCGGCTTCGGCATGGGCGCCACCGTCATCTGGGAGAACCCGCACTTCGAGGGTGGTAAGTGATCATGAGCACCACTGAGCTGCTGAAGCGCGCCGCCGAGCTGTTCCCCGGCGAGGTCGTCACCACCGCGCACGTACGTCACCTGGACCTGCCGCTCGGCGCGGGCCGGCTGGCGCTGATCACCCTGGACAACGGCTTCGACCACACCAAGCCGACCACCTTCGGCCCGGGTTCGCTGGCCAAGCTGTCCGAGGCGCTGGACCAGGTCGAGGCCGAGGCCGCCGCCGGTGACATCGTCGCCGTGGCGATCACCGGCAAGCCGTTCATCTTCGCGGTCGGCGCCGACCTCAAGGGTGTCGAGGTGCTCAAGGAGCACAGCGACGCGCTGGCCATCGGCAAGGGCGGCCACGACGTCTTCAAGCGGATCGCCGCGCTGCCCGTCCCGACCTTCGCCTTCTACAACGGCGCGGCGATGGGCGGCGGCGTCGAGGTCGGCCTGCACGCGAGCTACCGCACCGTCAGCTCGGGCGTCCCGGCGTTCTCGCTGCCCGAGGTCTTCCTCGGTCTGGTCCCCGGCTGGGGCGGCTGCACCATCCTGCCGAACCTGATCGGCCCCTCGAAGGCGATCAAGGTCATCATCGAGAACTCGATGAGCCAGAACAAGCAGCTCAAGGGCCAGGACGTCTTCGAGCTCGGCATCGCGGACGCGATCTTCGAGCCGGCCGACTTCCTGGAGCAGTCGATCCTGTGGGCCGCCAAGGTGCTCACCGGCGCGACCGTGGTCGAGCGCGAGGAGATCGACCGGGGCAAGGCCTGGGACGACGCCGTCGCCTGGGGCCGCCTGATCGCCGACTCCAAGGTGCACGGGGCCGCTCCGGCCGCGTACAAGGCGCTGGACATCATCCAGCAGGTCAAGGACCAGGACCTGCAGGCGGGCTTCGACGCCGAGGATGTCGCGCTGGCCGACCTCATCATGAGCGGCGAGCTGCGCGCGGGCCTGTACGCCTTCAACCTGGTGCAGCGCCGGGCCAAGCGTCCGTTCGGTGCGCCGGACAAGTCGCTGGCCCGTCCGGTCACCAAGGTCGGCGTCGTGGGTGCCGGTCTGATGGCCTCTCAGCTGGCGCTGCTGTTCGCCCGCCGCCTCCAGGTGCCGGTGGTCCTCACGGACATCGACCAGGAGCGCGTCGACAAGGGTGTCGGCTACGTGCACGCCGAGATCGACAAGCTGCTGGCCAAGGGCCGGGTCAACCCGGACAACGCCAACCGCCTCAAGGGCCTGGTCACCGGTTCGCTGGACAAGGCCGCGGCCTTCGGCGACGCCGACTTCGTGATCGAGGCGGTGTTCGAGGAGATGGGCGTCAAGCAGACCGTCTTCGCGGACCTGGAGGCCGTGGTCTCGCCGACCTGTGTGCTGGCGACCAACACCTCCTCCCTCTCGGTCACCGAGATGGCCTCGAAGCTGCAGCACCCCGAGCGGGTCGTCGGCTTCCACTTCTTCAACCCGGTCGCCATCCTGCCGCTGCTGGAGATCGTCCGCGGCGAGCAGACCGACGACGCCTCGCTGGCCACCGCCTTCGGCGTGGCCAAGAAGCTCAAGAAGACCGCCGTGCTGGTCAAGGACGCCCCGGCGTTCGTGGTCAACCGGATCCTGACCCGCTTCATGGGCGAGATCCAGGCGATCATCGACGAGGGCACCCCGATCGAGACGGTCGAGAAGGGCGTGCTCCCGCTCGGCCTGCCGATGTCCCCGATCGTGCTCCTCGAGCTGGTCGGCCCGGCCATCGCGCAGCACGTCTCGGAGACCCTGAACCGGGCCTTCCCGGAGCGCTTCGGCGTCTCCGAGAACCTCGGCAAGGTGGTCAAGGCCGGCAAGCGCGGCTTCTACATCTGGGTGGACGGCCAGCAGGTCCTCGACCCCGAGGTGCTGGCGCTGCTGACCTTCGGCGACACCGTGCTGACCGAGCAGCAGGTCCTGGACCGCTCGCTCGACGCGGTGGCCCAGGAGATCGGCCTGATGCTGGACGAGGGTGTCGTGGGCGAGGCCCAGGACATCGACCTCTGCATGATCACCGGTGCGGGCTGGCCCTTCCACCTCGGCGGGATCACCCCGTACCTGGACCGGTCGGGCGTCTCGGAGCGGGTGAACGGCAAGAAGTTCCTCGCCMCCGGCCTTTCGGCGTCCTGACGGGACGTTACTTCTTGAGGCGGTAGATCACCGTGTCCGCGTTCACCGCGACCACCTCGTAGCGGGTCTCCAGCAGGCTCTCTATCCGGGGGATGTGCACCGGCTGGTACGGGGCCAGGCCCGAGTCGTCCACCACGATCTCCGGGAAGCCCTTGTCGGCCAGCTCCTGGTCGAAGGTCTGCCAGGCGTTCGCCATGCTGAACTGCTCGCCGACGTCCTTGCCGTCCTTGCCGCCGCTGAAGTTGGTCAGGAAGCCGGCGGTCAGATAGCGGGTGACGGGGCGTCGGTCGGACAGCCAGTACAGCTCCGGGTGCATGCCCCAGACCAGCACGGTGTCCTTGGCCGTGGTCTGCTCGGCGATCGTGCTGGCCACCTCGCTGGAGTGGTCGAGCCGCTGGCCCGGCCAGAACACCGCCAGGCCCCAGAACGCGGTCGCCGCGACCGTGCTGTACACCAGCACCGGACGCCAGCGGATCGACGAGGTGGTCACCGCGCCGACCCCGAGCAGCACCAGCGGGGGCATCAGCTGGAGGTAGTAGTGGCCGAAGAAGTGGAAGCCGGTGCTGACCGCCACCACCGAGGAGAGCAGCCAGACCCAGAGGTCGGAGGAGGCGCCGTGCTCCTCGCCCCGGACGGTCGGCAGCGCGCCGTGACGGAGCCTCAGCCAGAGCCGGTGGCCGAGCGGCGCCAGGAAGCCCAGACAGGCGGCCAGCAGGATCGCCGAGTTACCCAGCGCCCGGCCGGACATCTGCAGCCAGGCGCCGCCCATCGAGGCGTAGTCGCCGCTGCCGGTGACCACCCAGAACAGGAAGCCCTTGGGCTTGGTGAGGATCACCGCGACCAGCGCTATCGGCAGCGCGAAGCCGAAGCAGACCTTGAACAGCGCGGGCTGCCAGCGCACTCCGCGCAGCCGGACGTCCTGGAACAGCATCCAGAGCACCGGCAGCATCACCGCGCCGCCGGTCTGCTTGGTCAGTGAACAGAGCGCCACCGCGATCCCGGCGGCCAGCCAGCGGCGGCGCTCGGCGTAGCGGAAGGCGGCCACCATCGCGGGCAGCATGAAGACCTCGAAGGTCGCCGCCTGGGTGTCCTCGGGGGACAGTCCGATCGAGACCAGCAGGTAGAGCCCGCCGGCCACGGCACCCGCCCGGTTGCCCCAGCGGCCGCGGGCGATGGACGCCAGCAGGATCGCGGTGGCCAGGTGGGCGACGATCGCCAGGGTGCGCAGCGGCCAGAGCGAGGTGGAGCCGAACAGCGCGAAACACGCCTCGTACAGCCAGGGCAGCAGCGGGGGCTTGCGGTCCACCACGGTGTCGTACAGCACGCCGCCGTCGGCCAGCATCCGCGCCTGGGTGGCCAGATAGCCCTCGTCGGGGCTCCACACCGGGCGGAGGAACGACGGGAGGTGGGTGACGGTGGCGAGGACCGCCAGCACCGGCACGACTCTGGTCCAGTACCCCGTCCGGACGCGCGCGGGCAGCCGCCCGGTCAGGGCGGCGAGTGGTCGTGAGACGGCGTTGGGCACGTTGACAACCTACCGGGCGAGGCCGTGGGCCAACGCCCGGGTCCGGCCATTCGATGTGACGATCGGACAGAAGTGTGACGGGCCGTCGGCCACGGGCGCGAGCGGTTTGTTACCGGGAAACCGCCAGGGGCGCGGAGCCGCAGTTCACGGCCCCGCGCCCCTGGGTGGACCAGGTGTCTCAGACCCGGGCCGCGGCCGTACGGGCCACCAGCTTGGTGACCTGTTCGGCGATGGCCGGGGCGGTGAGGCCGATCTCGTTCAGGATCTCGTCCCGGGTGGCGTGGTCCAGGAACTCCTGGGGGATGCCGAAGTCGCGCAGCGGCAGGTCCACCCCGGCGTCCCGCAGGGCCTGGGCGATCGTCGAACCGACGCCGCCGGCCCGGCCGTTGTCCTCGACCGTGACGACCACCCGGTGCTCGGCGGCCAGGCCGGGCAGGGCCGGGTCGACCGGCTTGACCCAGCGCGGGTCGACCACGGTGGAGGTGATGCCCTGGGCGGCCAGCAGGTCGGCCACCTCCAGGCACATCGGGGCCATCGCGCCGACCGAGACGATCAGCACCTCGCCCTCGCCCTCGGGTGCGGCGCGCAGCACGTCCATGCCACCGATCCGGCCGACCGCCGGGACGGCGGGGCCGACGGTGCCCTTGGAGTAGCGGACCACGGTCGGGGCGTCGTCCACCTCGACCGCCTCGCGCAGCTGCGCGCGGAGCTGGTCGGCGTCACGCGGAGCGGCCAGCCGCAGGCCGGGGACGACCTGCAGGATCGACATGTCCCACATGCCGTTGTGCGACGCACCGTCAGTCCCGGTGACGCCCGCGCGGTCGAGCACGAAGGTGACACCGAGCTTGTGCAGCGCGACGTCCATCAGGACCTGGTCGAAGGCCCGGTTCAGGAAGGTCGCGTAGACCGCGAAGACCGGGTGCAGGCCGTTGGTGGCCAGGCCGGCCGCGCTGGTGACGGCGTGCTGCTCGGCGATGCCGACGTCGAAGGTCCGCTCCGGGAAGGCCTTGGCGAACGGGGCCAGGCCGACCGGGTGCAGCATCGCGGCGGTGATGCCGACGATGTCCTTGCGCTCCCGGCCGAGGACGACCATCTCCTCGGCGAAGACCGAGGTCCAGTCCTTGCTCGACGAGGTCTTGATCGGCAGGCCGGTCTCCGGGTGGATCACGCCGACCGCGTGGAAGCGGTCCTCGTCGTTGTTCTCGGCGGCGTGGTAGCCGCGGCCCTTCTCGGTCAGGCAGTGCACGATCACCGGGCCACCGAAGCCGCGCGCCTTGGTGAGGGCGGACTCCAGCGCGGTCAGGTCGTGGCCGTCGATCGGGCCGATGTACTTGAGGCCGAGGTCCTCGAACATGCCCTGCGGGGCGATGAAGTCCTTGAGGCCCTTCTTGGCGCCGTGCAGCGTCTCGAACAGCTGCTGGCCGACCACGGGGGTGCGCTGCAGCGCGTCCTTGCCCCAGGACAGGAAGCGCTCGTAGCCCTGGGTGGTGCGCAGGGTGGCGAGGTGGTTGGCCATGCCGCCGATGGTGGGCGAGTAGGAACGCTCGTTGTCGTTCACCACGATCACCAGCGGGCGGTCCTTGGCGTCGGCGATGTTGTTCAGCGCCTCCCAGGCCATCCCGCCGGTCAGCGCACCGTCGCCGATCACCGCGACCACCGGGCGGTCGTGGTGGCCCTGCAGCTGGTTGGCCTTGGCCAGGCCGTCCGCGTAGCCGAGCACGGTGGAGGCGTGCGAGTTCTCGATCACGTCGTGCTCGGACTCGGCGCGGGACGGGTAGCCGGACAGGCCGCCCTTCATCCGCAGCCGGGAGAAGTCCTGACGGCCCGTGAGCAGCTTGTGCACATAGCTCTGGTGGCCGGTGTCGAAGAGGATCCGGTCGCGCGGCGAGTCGAAGACCCGGTGCAGCGCGATGGTCAGCTCGACCACGCCCAGGTTCGGGCCCAGGTGGCCGCCCGTCTTGGAGACCTCCTCGACCAGGAAGGTGCGGATCTCCTCGGCCAGCTCGGCCAGCTGCGCCGGGGTGAGCCGGTCGAGATCGCGCGGTCCCCGAATGCGGGTCAGCAGCGCCACCCGTTCCTCCTCGTTCAAGTTTCTCGGGCCGCGGACGGCCTGGCGGGCCTCGCTGCCCCTGATGTCGAGCCGCCCCGGCCGTCGGTCGGTCGGGCTCGACTGCCCGAGTCTAATGTCCGCCTGCCGGACAGCGCGCAGCGCGCCTGGGGTTGACCGGTGTTGACCGACATGACGAGGCTCGGCACCCGATTGGTTCGAGTGCCGAGCCTCACATGGACCAAAGAGGTCAACCTCGGCCGGAGGACTTCTGGGTCCGGCGGGAGACCGAGTCGAGCACCACGGCGGCGAGCAGCACCGCGCCGGTGATCATGTACTGGATCGACTGGTTGACGTGCACCAGGTCGAGGCCGGTGATGATCGACTGGATCACCAGGATGCCGAGCAGCGCCGACCAGGTCTTGCCCCGGCCGCCGAACAGGCTGGTGCCGCCGATGACGGCCGCGGCGATCGAGTTCATCAGCACGTTGCCGCTGCCGAGCGCCTTGTCGGCGGAACCCTGCTGGCTCATGATGAACAGCCCGCCGAGCGCGGCCATGCCGGCCGAGATCATGAAGACCGAGATCCGCACCCAGGCCACGTTGATACCGGCCCGGCGGGCCGCCTCGATGCCACCGCCGACGGCGAAGATCTGCCGGCCGTACGAGGTGCGACGGAGCACGAAGTCGGTGATCACCACGATGCCGAGGAAGATCACCAGCGGCAGCGGCAGGCCCTGGCTCTGGTTCAGGGTGTACGCGGCAGCGATCGCGATCAGGCCGATCACGCCGGTGCGCAGGGCGATCTCGCTGACCGGGCGGGCGGGCAGCCCGGCGGCCGTACGGCGGCGGCGGTCCAGCAGCTGGCCGGCCAGGAAGAGGCCGACGCCGGCCAGCGCGAAGATCCAGGTGGCGGCGATGTCGCCCTCACCGATGAAGTAGTGGTCGAGGTCGGCGATCACGCCGTTGTTGAGCACGTTGGCGGTGCCCTTGTCCCCGAGCACGAACTGCTGCAGACCGCTCCAGGCCAGCAGACCGGCCAGCGTGACCACGAAGGCCGGGACGCCGATCTTGGCGAAGAAGAAGCCGTGCAGGGCGCCCATCGCGACACCGGCGGCCAGCGCGATCAGGATCGACAGCCACTCGTTCACGCCGGAGCGGGCCGACAGCACACCGGCGATGGCCGCCGAGACACCGGCGATCGAGCCGAGCGAGAGGTCGATCTCACCGAGCAGCAGGACGAACACGATGCCGACCGCGATCAGGCCGGGGCCCGCGATCCAGAGCGTGATGTTGGTGAGGTTGTCGGCGTTCAGGAAGTCGCCGGTCAGGCCCTGGAAGATGGCCGCGATCAGGATCAGGCCGAGCACGACCGGGACGGAGCCCAGTTCGCCGGTCTTCATCTTCCGCTTGAACTCGCCGAGGTAGCCGGCGAAGCCCTCCTCACGGATCATCAGGCGGGGGTCGATCGCGGGCGCGGGCGCCTCGGTGGTCTGGTTGGTGCTCACTTCGCTTCCTCCGCGATGCGTGCCTGACGCCGGGTCACGGCGTTCTCGGTGGCTCCGGTGATGGCGGAGATGATCTCTTCGTGGGTGGTACCTGCCACCGGGAAGGACCCGTTGTTGCGGCCCAGGCGGAGCACCGCGACGGTGTCCGCGACGGCCTTGACGTCCGCCATGTTGTGGCTGATCAGGATGACCCCGAGGCCCCGCTCGCGGAGCCGCTCGACCAGGTCGAGGACCTGGGCGGTCTGCTCCACGCCGAGTGCGGCGGTGGGCTCGTCCAGGATGACGATCTTCGGGTCGCCGACCAGGGCGCGAGCGATCGCGACCACCTGGCGCTGGCCACCGGAGAGCGCGGCGATCGGGATCCGGACGCTGGGGATGCGGATCGACAGGGTGTCGAGCAGCTCCTTGGCGCGCTTCTCCATCCCGACCTCGTCGAGCGTGCCGAACTTCTTCAGCTCACGGCCGAGGAAGAGGTTGCCGACCACGTCGAGGTTGTCGCAGAGCGCGAGGTCCTGGTAGACCGTCGCGACGCCCAGACCCTGGGCGTCCTGCGGGCGGTTGATCCGGACCTCACGGCCCTCCCACTCGATCACACCCTCGTCGATCGGGTGGACGCCGGCGATGGTCTTCACCAGCGTCGACTTGCCGGCGCCGTTGTCGCCGACCAGCGCGACCACCTCTCCGGCGTGGACCTCCAAGTGGACGTCGGTGAGCGCCTGGACGGCACCGAAGCGCTTGGAGACTCCGCGCAACGCCAGTACGGGTGCGCCTGTCACGTGAACCATCTCCTTCATTCCGTGCCACCGCTCCTGACGAGGAGTGACACGGCCTGCCGCGCGCCGACCTGGGGCGCGAAGGTTAGGGCCTGTCTGACGATTCCCGTCGGATCAGGCCGGGTCGTTCGGTGCGTGCGATCGGCGTGCGGCCGGGACGCCCTCGTAGCGGAGCTACTCGGGCGTTTCGGCCGTGCGGCGAGCGTGCG